>NZ_JBHXKA010000187.1:0-12056 GCF_042722885.1 Streptomyces sp. NPDC058401 | reverse complement strand
GATGCACCGGGGGCGCCCCTTCGCCGTACACCGGCGCACAGGTAATCTGATCAAGACTTTTTGCAATGGTGAACATATTCAGATTTGGGGGGCCGGTGTTCCGTCACCGTGTCATGATCTCCGCCGCCGTCGTCGCGGCAGCCGTCGGCTTCGTACCCGTCACCGCCCAGGCCGCGCCGTCGCCCGGTGCCGCCTCCACGGCGCCCACGCCGGCGCCCGCGCCGGCCGCGAAGGGCCCGGCGGACCAGACCGCCGCCGCGAAGGAAGTGGCCGGGAAGGCCGCCGCGAAGGAGATAGCGGCGAAGACCGCGGCCGCGAAGGCCCGGGCCTCGGCCGCGTCCGGCCCGGCGGCGCGCGCCCAGCAGAGCGCGTACTTCGACGTGTCGATGGGCGCGAGCACCTCCGGCGCGCTCTCCGTCGGGCTGGCCACGGGTGTCAGCACCGACGTGACGTACGGAGTGGTCCGGTACGACATCGACTGGGGCGACGGCAGCGTCGCCACGGAGTTCAACCTCGTCGAAGAGCTCGTGTACGCCGATCACACCTACGCCCGCGCCGGCGCCCACACGATCACGATCAAGGCGACCGGCCCGAACGACGAGACCGCCGTCACCACCAAGGAAATGGTGGTGGAGGGCTCCGAGTTCACCCCGCACGCCCCCACCCGGCTGCTGGACACCCGTGACGGCACCGGTACCGGGACCCCCGGCGGCCGCCCCGTCGGAGCCAACGGCACGACCCGCGTGAAGATCACCGGCAGCGGTTCCATCCCGGACGGGGTGACGGCCGTGGCCCTCAACATCACGGTGACCAACGCCGCGACGGCCGGGCACGTCATCGCGTACGCCTCCGGCACGAAGCGGCCGGAGACCTCGAACGTCAACTTCGTGAAAGGCCAGACCGTACCGAACCTGGCGATCGTGCCGGTCGGCAAGGACGGGTACGTGGAGCTGGCCAACCGCAGCCTGGGCTCGGTGGACCTGATCGCCGACGTGACGGGCTACTTCAGCCGGACCGCCGCCGGCGGCTACACCTCCGTGGCGCCGACCCGGCTCGTCGACACCCGGCAGGGGCTGGGTGCGTCCACGGTCGCGGCCGGCCCCCAGAAGACCTTCGGCGTCCAGGTCGCCGGAGCGGCCGGGCTGCCGGCCACCGGGGTGACGGCCGTGTCCCTCAACGTCACCGTGACCAACCCGGGAGGGGACGGCCACCTGACCGTCTTCCCCGGCGGCGGGCAGGCTCCGACCACCTCCAGCGTGAACTTCACCGCCGGGCAGACCGTCGCCAACGCGGTGATCGTCCCGGTCGGGGCGGACGGCAGGATCAGCATCCGCAACGGCTCCTGGAACCGGACCGACGTGATCGTGGACGTCACCGGCTACTACGGCGCCGACGGCGAGGCCGCCTACCTGCCGGCGAAGCCCGAGCGCCTGGAAGACACCCGGACCTACGGCTGGCCCCTCGCGGCCCAGAACTACCACAAAGAGATCCGGTGGATGGAGAGCGGTCTCGAAGCCCTCGTCCTGAACACCACGGTGACGAACACGGGGAGCGCCGGTCACCTCACGGTGGCTCCCGACCCGAACACCCAGGACGACTACCTCAACGGCACGGTGAAGCGCCCGACCCCGCCGAACACCTCCGTCCTGAACTGGACGAAGGACACGACCGTCGCGAACCTGGTCCAGGCCGACACCGGCAACAACGACATCGTCGACTTCTGGAACCGCGGCTGGGAGCCGACCGACCTGATCATCGACCTGTTCGGCACGTACAACAGGAAGTGACCCCTACCGCCCCGTAGCACCCCGTAACGCCCCGTCAGGAGAGCCCGGGCAACGGCACGGTCCGCTGCCCGGGTCAGCCTGCGGCGGCCGTGCGCAGGGCCTCCAGGACGTGGGCGACCGCCGGGGCCGATTCCGAGCCCCGGCGCAGGGCGGCGATGACGTGCCGGGTGGGGCGGTCGTGGGGCAGGTCCCGGACGGCGACGCCCGCGGCGCGGCTCGCCACCATGCGGGGGACCAGCGCCACCCCCATGCCCGCCTCGACCATGGCGAGGATCGCCGTCCAGCCGGACGCCGAGTGGGCCTGTTCCGGGACGAAGCCCGCCGCCTCGCAGGCGTTGCGGGTGATCTCCGACCAGGGCCCGGAGCCGCCGTAGATCCACGGGTCCCCCGACAGGTCCGCGAGCCGCAGCTCCGCGGCTCCGGCCAGCGGATGGTCCGGCGGCAGGGCCACGTCCAGGGGGTCCTCCAGCAGCGTCCTGCGGGTGAAGCGGGGGTCGCGGGCCGTCGGGGCGTGGGCCGCGAGGGAGAGCGCGAGGTCGACGACCCCGGCGGACAGCAGCTCGTAGGACTCGGCGGCCTCGGTCTCCCGTACGCGGACCTCCACGCCGGGGTGCGAACGCCTCAGCGCGGCCACCGCCGGGACCACGAGGACCGGTACGGCGGTGGAGAAGGCCCCGATCCGCACCTCCCCCGCTTCCCCCGCGAGGTAGCCGGTCAGCTCCGCGTCGGCCCGCTCCAGCTGCGCGAACACCGCCTCCGCGTGCCGCAGTACGAGGTGTGCGGCGTCGGTGAGCCGGACCCGGCGGCCCTGGGCCTCCAGCAGCGGGACCCCCAGCATCCTGGCCAGGTTGGTCAGCTGCTGCGAAACGGCCGAGGGCGTCATGTGCAGCGCCTCGGCCGTCGCGGTCACGGTCCCCTGTTCGGCGAGGGTCCGCAGGATCCGCAGCTTCTTGATGTCCCACTCGATCATGGGACCGAACTTACCGCCGGGCACCCAGACCCACGCCGCCCAGGATCAGCGCCATGCAGAGGAGCTGTGTCGGGCCGGTCGTCTCGCCGAGGAGCAGCAGGCCGAGGCCGGCGACGCAGACCGGCTGGAGGTAGTAGACGACTCCGGCGCGGGCGGCGCCGATCATCGAGACGGCCTTGTTCCAGGCGAAGAAGGCGACGGCGGAGGAGAAGACCCCGACGTACAGGAGCATTCCGGCGGTGGAGGGGGTGACCTGGAAGCCGCCCTGGACGCCGACGGAGACGGCGTAGGCGGGGGCGAGCATCAGGGCGCCGAGGACGAAGGTGGTGAGCAGGAAGGCGAGGCCGCCCAGTTCGGCGGGCTTGCGCTTGAGGAGCGCGCTGTACGTGGCGAAGGACAGGGCGGCGCCGAACATCCACAGGTCGCCGGCGGCGAAGTCGAAGCGGATCGATCCCTTGCCGACCAGGAGGAGCACTCCGAGGGCGGCGAGGACGAGGCCGAAGGTGCGCCGGGCGCCGAGCCTTTCGCCGCCGAGCCGGGCGTACAGGGCCATGATGACCGGCGAGGCGGCCATGATCATGCCCATGTTGGAGGCGGAGGTGGTCAGTCCGGCCTGGTGGACGAGGGTGTTGTAGAGGGTGACCCCGAAGAGGGTGGCCAGGGCGATGTAGCCGAAGTGCTTGCGGATCAGGGCCCGCTGCTGCCAGGCCTGCCGGGCGGCGAAGGGGGCGACGGCCACGGTGGCGATCACCCAGCGCCAGAAGACGGCCTGGACGGGCGGGATGCTGTCGGCCATGCCGCGGGTGGCGACGAAGCTGCCGGACCAGACGACCGTCGCGAGCAGGGCGAGGAGGACGCCGAGGCCGGCGGCCCCCTTCTTCGCCCTGCCGGGCGTTGCTTCCTGCGGGACGGTGCGGACTGGGTCCATGACGGCCACGGTGTGTCTCCCCCTCGGGGATCGGAGTGTCGGTTCGTCGGTCTACCGTCGCACCGGGACACCCGTCAGGTCCATCGAAACATTTCGATTGGTTTCTTCAGCAGAACTGAACGGTGCGCTCTTCGGCCGCGCCGGCCTGGCCGCGAGCTGCCCCGCGACGGTGGCACCGAAGGCGATCGCCATGCCGAGCACCTGCACCGGCGACAGCGCCTGCCCCAGGGCGGCCCATCCGATGACGGCGGCGGTGAGCGGCGAGAGCGGGCCGAGGAGGGTGACCGAGGTGGCGGTGAGCTGCCCGATGCCGCGGAACCAGAGCCAGTACGCGATGCCGGTGTTGATCAGCATCATGTAGCCGTAGCCGAGGAAGGCCCTGCCGTCGAGCGCCGGGGGCGCCCCTTCCACCAGGGCGGCGATCGGGATGATGACCAGACCGCCCGCGGTGAGCTGCCAGCCGGTCATGGCCAGCGGGCCGACGCCCTCCGGGCGCCCCCACCGCTTGGTCATGACGATGCCCGCGGCCATCGAGACGGAGGAGGCGACGCCGGCCACCAGCCCGACCGGGTCGAGTTCCGCCTGCGCGGTCAGCACCACCATGCCGACGCCGAAGGCCGCCACGACGGCGGCGAGCACGGTCCGCAGCCGGGCCCGCTCGCCCAGGAGGAGGGTGGCGAGCCCCACGACGAACAGCGGCCCCGCGGAGCCCAGTACGGCCGCGACCCCGCCGGGCAGGCGGTAGGCGGAGAGGAACAGGAGCGGGAAGAAGGCGCCGATGTTGAGCCCGCCGAGGACGGCGGCCTTCCACCACCACTGCCCCGGGGGCAGCTTCCGGGCCAGGGCGGTGAGCAGCAGTCCGGCGGGCAGGGCTCGCATCACGCCGGTGAACAGCGGCCGGTCGGGTGGCAGCAGCTCGGAGGCCACGAAGTAGGTGGAGCCCCAGGAGATGGGGGCGAGGGCGGTCAGGGCGAGGGTGGTGACGCGGTTCACGGGTGCTCCTCCGGCAGGGACGAGTAGCTCACTTGGAAGTAGCTTAGCACTAAGCTACTTTCCTCCAAGCAACTTTCTTGCCAACGAATGAGCGGAAGTCGGATACTGCGCCCATGACCGACAAGGACCCCGTCGACGCGATCGCGGACCAGTGGTACGCGGTGCGACCCGATCTGGACACCACGCCCATGGCCGTCTTCGGCCGGATCTACCGGATCTCCAAAGCCATGGGGGACGCCATGGAAAAGGCCTACGCGCGCTACGGAATCTCGCGCGGCGAGTTCGACGTCGTGGCCACCCTGCGCCGGAGCGGAAGCCCGTACACCCTCTCGCCCCGCCAGCTCTCGGCCACGCTGATGCTCACCACGGGCGGGATGACGGGCCGGCTGGACAAACTGGAGAAGGCCGGGCTGCTGCGCCGGAGCCCCGATCCGGACGACCGGCGCGGGCTGCGGGTGACCATCACCGACCGGGGCCTCGCGCTCATCGACGAGGCGGTCGCGGCGGGGCTGGAGGTGCAGCGCGAGGCGCTCACCGGGCTGGACGAGGCGGAGACCGCGGCGCTCATCGGCCTGCTGCGCAAGGTGATGGCAGGGGTCCCGTAGGTCACATGATCCGCAGGGCGGCCCCGGCACTTCGCTGACCAGGCAGGACGATCTAGGGTGTGCCGATGCAGCCCTTCCCGCCGCCGCAGATCGCGGCGAACGAACTCCGGCCCGGCCGTCACTGGTACGCCATAGCCACCGCGATCGGCGTCTTGCTGATCGCGCTGGGCGCGGCCCTCGGCGTGTACCGGCTCTCCCACGCGATCGACTCGGTGGACACCGCCCATCGCTTCGCCGGCGGTGACACCGTCACCCTCCGGCTCGAAGCGGGGAGCGGGAAGGCGATCTGGGTCAGGGACCAGGAGTTCGGCCCCTCGGGCGCCCCGGAGTGCACCATCACCGGGCCGGGCGACCCCGGTCTCGCCGATCCGGAGATCGGCGTGTTCCTCACCCGCGACGAGACCTGGAATCCGCTCTACACGATCGACGTGCCCCGAGCGGGTGTCTACGAGGTCACGTGCTCGCCCCCGGCACAATCCGCGTACGCCATCGGGGACTCCGGAGGCCTTTTCGCGCTTGCGGGCCGGCTGATGGCGGCCGTCGCCCTCGGCGTCCTCGGCATCGGCGTCTTCGCCGTCATCGTCCTCGTCACCGCCCTGCGCCGCAGGAGCCATCGCAAGCAGCTGCTCGCCGAACGCCACGGCTCCGGTGACGGGCACCCCGCACCCCGCTGAGCCGGGCCCGGGTACGACGAGGCGCCGGGGGTCCTCAGGGACTCCCGGCGCCTTCGTTCAGTCTTCGGTCAGCTCTCGTTCTGCGTCTTGCGCGACTTGTCGCCGACGATCACCAGACCGGCGATGATCAGGAACAGCACGATCGGCGTGGCCACGTAGAGGCCGAGCGTCTGGGCGACGCTGAGGCCCGGACCCGGGTCATCGCCGTCGTCACGG
Organism: Streptomyces sp. NPDC058401; assembly: GCF_042722885.1. Lineage (NCBI taxonomy): Bacteria > Bacillati > Actinomycetota > Actinomycetes > Kitasatosporales > Streptomycetaceae > Streptomyces > Streptomyces sp. NPDC058401. Next base: position 5,883 of record NZ_JBHXKA010000187.1, on the reverse strand, counting down.
GTGAGCGCGAGGGCGGGAGACGTCATCAGCAGCATCATCAGCGTCGTTCCGGCCGTGACGGCGCCGGCGCGCAGAGCGTTCTTCTTGTCCACGGTGCAAACGTAGCGAACACCTAAACGCCGCGCGCGCCCGGGGGTGCCGTACGGGTTCCCACCGCCCCCCGCACCGCCCCCAGCAGGGCGTTCGCCCGCGGCGAGGCGGTCAGTGCCTCCAGGGTCAGCGGCCGGCCCTCCGCGTCGGCGACCGGGAGCCGCCAGTTGGGGTACTGGTCCCAGGTGCCGGGCAGGTTCTGCGGCCGCCGGTCCCCCACCGCGTCGGGCAGCCAGACCCCGACCAGCCGGGCCGGGGTGCGCGCCAGGAACCCGTACAGGGCCCGTACGGCGGCCTCCTCGCCCTTGGTGTCGAGCCCGAGGTCCTCCAGTACGTCGAGCCAGCGCGCGGTGTCGGCCGCGTCCTCGGCGCGCTCCCGCTCGGCGGGGCGGGTCAGCAGGCCCAGCCGGTCGCGCAGTTCCACGTGGGAGCCGGCCAGTTTGGCGGCCGTGGGCGGCAGGTCGTGGGTGGTCACGGTGGCCAGGCAGTCGGCCCGCCAGCGCTCCGGCTCCAGCGGTTCGCCGTCGCCGCCCCAGTCCCGCTCGAACCACAGCACCGAGGTGCCCAGCACCCCGCGCCGGGCCAGCGCCTGACGGACCCCCGGCTGCACGGTGCCGAGGTCCTCGCCGATGACCAGGGCCCCCGCCCGGTGCGCCTCCAGGACCAGCAGGGCGAGCATCGCCTCCCCGTCGTACGCCACGTACGCGCCTTCGGCGGGCGGGGTCCCTTCCGGGATCCACCAGAGCCGGAAGAGTCCCATGACGTGGTCGATGCGCAGGGCGCCCGCGTACCGGAACACCCCCCGCAGCAGGGCCCGGAAGGGCGCGTACCCGGTGGACGCCAGCCGGTCGGGGCGCCAGGGCGGCAGCCCCCAGTCCTGGCCGCGCGCGTTGAAGGCGTCCGGCGGGGCCCCCACCGAGACGGCCCGGGCGTAGTGGGGGGCTCCGGTGGCGTCCGAGCCCTCCGGGTGCACCCCGACGGCCAGGTCGTGCACGATGCCCACGGCCATCCCGGCCTCCTTGGCGGCCCGCTGGGCGGCGGCGAGCTGGGCGTCCGTCAGCCAGACCAGCCAGCGGTGGAAGTCGGCCCCGGACTGCGGGTCCTCCCCGGCGTGCCCGGCGCACCAGGCGGCGTGCAGGTCGAGCTCCGCGCCCTGCTCGGCGCGGAACCGCCCGTAGGCCGCCTCCCGTTCGGGGGTCCGCGGGACGGCGTACAGCAGCTCCAGGGCGGCCCGCTTGAGGGCCCAGACGGCGTCCCGGTCGATCAGCGCCCCCTTCTCCAGCACCTCGCGCCGCAACCGGGCTCCCCGGTCGGCCAGTTCCGCGAGGGCGGCCCGGTCGGGGCAGTCGGCGTACTCGGGGACGTCCTCGATCCGCAGGTGCACGGGGTCGGGGAAGCGCCGCGAGGACGGCCGGTAGGGGGAGGGGTCGGTCGGGGTGCCGGGCACGGCCGCGTGCAAGGGGTTGACCTGGATGAAGCCGGCTCCGTGGACCCGGCCCGCCCAGCGCGCGAGCTCCGCGAGGTCGCCCAGGTCGCCCATGCCCCAGGACCGCTCGGAGAGCACCGAGTAGAGCTGGACGAGCAGCCCGTGCGTGTGTTCGGGCGCCGCCGGGGCCCGGTCGGGGGCCACGATCAGGGTGGCGGTGGCGGCGCGCCCGTCGGGGGCTTCGGCGTGGATCCGGTGCACGCCGAGCGGCGGCTCCCCCGCACCGGCCGCGCTCCAGGGCACCGCACGGCCCGCCGCCTCCGGGGGCCCGCCCTCCGCCTCCGCCTCCAGCAGCGTCCGGGTCCCCGGGGGCAGCGCGGCCAGCTCCACGGGCGGCCGGGAGCCGGCCCACCACACCAGCACGCGCGGCAGCAGCCGGTGCGCCGCGTCGTGCTCGGCCGCGGCCAGGTCCGCCCGTACGGACTCCGGGGTGTCCGTGTTCACCCCCAGCTCCCGCAGTACGGCGGCGACGGTGGCCTCCGGGACCCGGAGGGTGACGTCCTCGGCGGGCTGGTAGGTGGTGGCGACTCCGTACAGGGCCGCGAGCCGGGCGAGGTCGTCCATCAGGTTCCTTGTCGTCTAGTCACCCGCGGCTGCCGCCGCGGCATGGGTGGTCGGCTCGCTGGTCAGCGGGGCCTCGCAGGCGAGCGGGGGCTCACTGGTCAGCGGCGCGTGCGCGGCGTCGGCGAGCGACGGCTCGCTGGTGAGGGGCCGTTCGTCGGGTCCGGCCTGGGCCGGCAGGTGGGCGAGCGGCGGACGCCGTTTCGGGGCGGGGGCGGCGGATATGGCGGTGGTGGCGTTCTTCGTCTGCGCAGCCTCGGTGTTCACCGGCAGGCACTCCTTCGTGCGTGGGGATCGGTCAGGACCCGTGGATGGCTCCCACTGTGTCGGTCCGCGCGCCGTCCGCGCACCACCGACAGCGGAAATTCTCCTGTGCGGGACGTGAATCCGTACAGACGTGCCTGTGTTCGCGCCGTGCACGGGAGGTGTTGCGGGGCTCCGTGCCGACCCCCGCGCGTCCGGACCACCGACCCTGGCGTGCGGGAACGTCGGGAACACCCTCCGGTGCGCGGCCCGGAGAACATTCCAGCCATACCCAGTCGGCCGCTCCGCATTCCTGCCCGATCCAGGTCAGATCACCCGCGGGCGTTGACACCCCGGCCGTACGGATGGTGGGCTCTGGCTCGTTCGTACGAGCGGGGGACGACTCGGGACGGGGTGGCTCCGTGCAGACCTGGGGCAGCAAGCGGGCCACGGCAACGGCCGCGGCGGTCGCCGTCATCGGCGCCCTGCTGGGCGGTTCGGCGGTGGTGGGTCCCCCCAGCGCCTTCGCCTCGCCGACCGCACCGGACGCACCCGGCGCGCCGGACGCCCCCGCGAAGCCCGCGCTTCCCGCGGCGCTGCGCGATCCGGCGCCCGTTCCCGTACCGGCCCCCGTCCTCGACCCCGGCTCCGATCCGGCGCGCGCCGCCGCCGAGGGGCCCGCGGTGTGGCCCCGGCCCCAGTCCATGGCCGCCGACCCGGCGCGCTCGGTGCCACTGGGCGCCGAGGCCGTCCTGGTGCTGCCCGCGGGCGTGGACCCGTACGCCGCCCAGGTGGTCCGCGACGCCCTGCGCGAGGCGGGCGTGCGCACCCTGCACGAGCGGGCCGAGGGGGAACCGCTGCCCGACGCGGTCCCCGTCGTACGGCTCCAGGGGCTCGATGCGGAACGGGCGCTGCGGGCCCTGGGCGCGGACGCGCCCGGCGACCTGCCGGCCGGCGGCTACCGGCTGGCCGTGGGCCGCGCCGAGGGGCGGGACACGGTCGCGCTGGCCGGGACCGGAGACGACGGGCTGTTCCACGCGGCGCAGACGCTGCGTCAGCTGCTGGCCCAGGGCGGCGGGAAGGTCCCCGGGGTCCTCGTACGGGACTGGCCGTCCGCGCCGGTGCGCGGGATCACTGAGGGGTTCTACGGGACTCCGTGGACGGCCGCCCAGCGGCTCGCGCAGGTGGAGTTCATGGGCCGCACCAAGCTGAACCGGCTGCTGCTGGCGCCCGGTGACGACCCGTACCGGACCACGGAATGGCGCCGCGACTACCCGGCGCCGCAGGCCGCGGAGCTGCGGGAGCTCGCCGACCGGGCGCGCGCCAACAAGGTGGTGCTCGCCTGGGCGGTGGCGCCCGGGCAGTCGATGTGCCTGGCCTCCTCGGCCGACCGGGCCGCCCTCGCCCGCAAACTGGACGCCATGTGGGACCTCGGGTTCCGGGCGTTCCAGGTGCAGTTCCAGGACGTCAGCTACACCGAGTGGGGCTGCCGGGCCGACCGGGAGCGCTACGGCAAGGGCCCGGCGGCGGCCGCGAAGGCGCACGCGGAGGTGGCGGGCGAACTGGCCGCGCACCTGGCCCGGCGCTACCCGGGGGCGCCCGCCCTGTCACTGCTGCCGACGGAGTACTACCAGGAGGGCGCGACGCCCTACCGGACCGCGCTGGCCGGGGCCCTGGACGGCCGGGTGGAGGTGGCCTGGACGGGCGTCGGCGTGGTGCCGCGCACGATCACCGGGCAGGAGATGACCGGGGCCCGCTCCGCGCTCGGGCAGCACCCGCTGGTCACCATGGACAACTACCCGGTCAACGACTGGGATCCGGGCCGGATCTTCCTCGGCCCGTACGCGGGACGCGACCCGGTGGTCGCGGGCGGTTCCGCGGCCGTGCTGGCCAACGCGATGCCCCAGGGCACGCTGTCGCGCATCCCGCTGTTCACCGCGGCCGACTTCACGTGGAACCCGCGCGGCTACCGGGCCGCCGACTCCTGGGCGGCGGCCGTGGCCTCGCTCGCCGGACCCGACCCCAAGGCCCGCGAGGCCCTGGCCGCGCTGGCCGGGAACAACGCCTCCTCCGGCCTCGCCCAGCCCGAGTCCGCCTACCTGGTCCCCCTGATGGAGGAGTTCTGGCGGGCCCGCAGCTCCGGCGACCCCGCGGCGGGCGACCGGCTGCGCGCCGCCTTCCGCGTGCTGCGCGAGGCCCCGGACAGGCTGCCCGCGCTCGCCGGGGAGGCGGGGCCCTGGCTGTCGCGGCTCGCCCGCTACGGGGCGGCCGGGGAGCTGGCCCTCGACGTCCTCCAGGCGCAGGCCCGCGGCGACGGGGCCGCGGCCTGGCAGGCCTCCCAGGCCTTCACCACCGCCCGTGCGGCGCTGTCCGGGGCGGAGGCCGCCCGGGTCGACAAGGCGGTGCTGGACCCCTTCCTGGCGCGGGCCGCGACCGAGGCCGACGCGTGGACCGGCGCGGCCCGCGAGCCGGGCACGGTGACCCGGCAGGCCGACGCCTGGACCGTTCAGCTGCCGACCGCCCGGCCGGTGTCGGTGGTGACCGTGATGACCGACCCGCTGCCGCCGGGCAGCCGGGGCGCCGTGGTCGAGGCGCACGTACCCGGCGAGGGCTGGCGCAAGGTCGCGGAGGCGGCGGCCTCCGGCTGGACCCAGGCGGACCTGGGCGGCCTGCGGGCCGACGCGGTCCGGCTCGTCTGGTCGGGCCCGGCCCCGGCGGTGCACGGCGTGGTCCCGTGGACGGCGGACGGCCCGGAGGCCCGTTTCGAGCTGGCGGAGACCGTGGACGCGGAGATCGGCGGGGCCCCGCAGCGGATCGCGGCGCAGCTGTCCGCGCTGCGTCCCGGCGAGGTCCGCGGGGCCCTGTCGGCGACGCCGCCGCCGGGGGTTTCCGTACGGCTGCCGGAGACGGCCGCGGCCCCGCGCGGGACCACGGCGAGCGTCCCGGTCGAGGTCACGGTGGCCGCGGGCACGGCCCCGGGTACCTACGAGGTCCCGGTCACCTTCGGCGCCGAGACGCACGTACTGAAGGTCCGCGCCCATCCGCGCACGGCCGGCCCGAACCTGCTGCGCTCCGCCGTGGCCTCGTCCTCGGCCGACGAGACCCCGGCGTTCCCCGCGTCGGGGGCGCTGGACGATTCCGCTTCCACCCGCTGGTCCTCGCCCGCGGTGGACGGGGCGTGGTGGCAGGCGGAGCTGCCCGCTCCGGCGCGGATCGGTCTGCTCCGGCTGCGCTGGCAGGAGGCGTATCCGTCCCGGTTCCGGGTGGAGACCTCGGCGGACGGGGTCGTCTGGCATCCGTCGGCGACGGTCGCGTCCCGCGGCGGGGTGGACTCCGTCCACCTGGACCCGGTGGGCGGCCCGGCCCGCTTCGTCCGGGTCACCTGCGAGACCCGGGCCACCCGCTACGGCTGCAGCCTGCTGGGCGCCGAAGCCTTCGCGATGGCCCCGTAGACGGCCGGGCAACCCTGCGGGGCTGCCCCCTACCCGCCCTTCCACCGTTCC
>NZ_JBHXKA010000186.1:0-12191 GCF_042722885.1 Streptomyces sp. NPDC058401 | reverse complement strand
GGTCTGGCACCGCACCTCGCCGCGTTGTCGTCACTCGCCGACGCTCCGCGTCGACTCCCTCCTCCGCCTTGCGATGCACGGCACCAGACCCCGCTCCCTGATCCGACCTGATCGGCAAGACACCCCCTAGGCGGACCTGCGGCGCAGGAGCATGCGGACGGCGAAGAAGATCGCGAGGACCACGACGACAAGGAGCAGGATGATGATGAGGGTCTTGAAGAAGCCGCCCTTCTTCTTGCTCTTCTTCTTGCTCTTCTTCTTGCCGGTGGTGGCCTGGACCCGGGACGACGTGGATGCGCGAAGGACCGTCACCTCGCCGGCGCCGGACGCGAGGGGGCTCTGCTGGAGGGCCGTGGCCGCGGTGGCCTGTCGGGCGGTGGGGGCGGCGGCCGTGGCGGTTGCCGCCGGGCCCAGTAGCAGTCCTGCGAGGACGAAGAGCGGTACCAGTGTGGACGCCGCCGTACGGGAGCGCTTCTTCGGAGTGCGATGGTTGGTCACTGTTTCCCCCTGATGTTCGATGCCCCGTCAAGAGCCTGAGAGACCCGGGCAGAAGGGGTCTTGCAGCATCGTCGGGGAGGGCGACCGCCCCGGCAAGAGGTCACGCCTCGGAGCCGGTGAGTTTCTCGGCCTTGCGTCCCGCCGCGTCCGCCCGCTTCCGCGCCTTCGCCGCCGCTTGCCCGGCCTTGCGCACGCCCGCGACCGCGGCCGCGCTCGCCGCCCGGGCCTCCTCCAGCCGGGCCACCGCGGACCGCACCTCCGCCTCCGCGCTGTCCGCCAGCTCCTGCGCCGAAGCTTCCTCGGCGTTCAGGCGGTCCGCTTCGGCGCGGGCTTCGGCCAGCTCCTCCCTGGCAGCCTCGATCCGTTGACGCCGCGCCTGCTCCGCTCCCCCGCCCGCGCCCGGCGCCGGAGTTCGCTGGGGCGCGGGCGCGGGGCCCGCGGGCTTGGGCGGGGCCGCGCCGGGCTGTGGTTCGAGGCCGGTGAAGCCGGACGTGGGATCCGGGGCCTGCACCAGGCGGCCCGCCGCCCACCGGGCGGCGACCTCGGGGTCGGCGAGTACCGCGTGGAGGATCCGCTCGACCTCGTTCAGCACCGGCTCGCTCACCGTCTGGTCCGCCTCTGCGGCCAGGGAGCGCGCCGTGCGCGCGAGCCGGCCGATCACCACGTGCTGGTCGTGCGACAGGGTGCGCAGCTGCCCGGCGTCCAGGGTCCGGTGCGCCATGCGCAAGGCCTCGCCCAGCCGGAGGAATTGCCGGGCCTCCTCCGGCCGGTGGCGGGCCGGCAGTCCGGCCGTCCACACCGCCACCGTCGGCTTGCGCAGCGCGGCGATCGCGGCGGCGAGGTCCCGGTCTCCGGCCTTCCGGGCCTTGGCCACGTACGCGTCCCGGGCCGAGGTGAACTCCGAGGGCCGCACCGCGTACAGCTCAGCCGCCACCGACTCCACGTCCATGTCCCTGTCCACGCCGATGCCCCCGTCCCCGTCCACGTCCATGTCCCTGTCCATGCGCGGCAGTCTCCCGCCCGTGGCCACGACCCGGCCGATACCCCGCAGCACACCGCGCGTCGCCGCCCCGCGCGGAGCAATGACGAGCAAGCTGGTGGGGTAGTGGGCCATGTGTCGTCGGGATGGCCGACCTCCGGAGGGATGGGTTGCCGTGGAGCGTACGACCTGCTGTGTGGTGGGCGGCGGGCCCGCCGGGATGGTGCTGGCCCTGCTCCTGGCCCGGGCCGGGGTGGAGGTCACCGTGCTGGAGAAGCACGGCGACTTCCTGCGCGATTTCCGGGGCGACACCGTGCACCCGTCCACCCTGTCCCTGCTGGACGACATCGGCCTCGCCGAGCGGTTCGCCCGGCTGCCGCAGCGGCGGGTGACCTCGGTGCAGCTGCCCATCGGGCCGGACCGGTCCCTCGTCACCGTCGGGAACATCGGGGCGCTGCCCGGGAAGTACAACTACATCGCGATGGTGCCGCAGTGGGACCTGCTCGACCTGCTCGCCGAGGAGGCCCGCAAGGAACCCTCGTTCCGGCTGCGCATGGACACCGAGGCCACGTCCTTCCTGATGGAGCGCGGACGGGTCGCCGGCGTGCGGTACCGCACCGCGGACGGCGCCACCGGTGAGCTCAGGGCCACGCTGACGGTTGCCTGCGACGGCCGCGGATCCTTCGCCAGGGCGCTGCCCGAGCTCGGCCTGCAGGGCTTCCCGTGCCCGATGGACGCCTGGTGGTTCCGGCTGCCTCGGCACGAGAGCGATCCCAGCGGGCTGGTGGGAGGCCTGGGCGAGCGGTTCTTCAGCGCGCTCATCGACCGCGGCGACTACTGGCAGTGCGCGGGGCTCATCCCCAAGGGGACCGATGCCGAGCGCCGCGCGGAAGGCCTGGACCGCTTCATGGCCCAGTTCACGCAGGCCGTCCCGTGGCTGGCCGACCGGGCGCACTCGGTCACCTCCTGGGACGAGGTCAAACTGCTCGACGTACGGCTGGAGCGGCTGCGCCGCTGGCACCGGCCGGGCCTGCTGTGCATCGGCGACGCCGCGCATGCCATGTCGCCGGTCTTCGGCATCGGCATCAACCTCGCCGTCCAGGACGCGGTGGCGGCGGCCCGCTACCTCGTGGGACCGCTGCGCGCGGGGAGCGTGGGACTGCACGACGTACGCCGCGTACAACGGCGGCGCATGCCGACGACGGTGGCGACCCAGGGCCTGCAACGCCTGGCCCACACCCAGGTCATCGAACCCCTGCTGGCCGGGCGGAGCACCTTCGGCCATCCGCAGGCGGCGAAGCGGCTGACGGAGCTCGTGACCGGCTCGCGGTGGCTGAACCGAGTCCCGGCCTACTTCATCGCGTACGGGGCGCTGCGGGAGCGGCCGCCGGTGGAATCGGTCCGCACCCGTTTGCGGGACTAGGCTCCGTGGGATGGAACGCTCAGAGGTCCTCAAGCGCGTGATCGGCATCCTCACCGAAGCCCAGGACATCCGCCGGGCCGTCGAAGACGAACGGGACGCGACCGGGAACGAAGGAGCCGGCGTCAGTGACGGGGCCGGTGCCAGTGACGGGGCCGGTGGTGTCGACGCCGTCGAGGCAACGGCCGGAGTGGCCTCGACCCTCCTCAACGAGATGCTGCCGTCGATCAGCGTGCCGGCCGACGCGACTCCGCAGCAGGTGGCCGCGGCGGTGGCCGAGGCCCTCGGTCCGGCGCTGCACACGATGGTCTCCGGATTCAGCCTGGCGTTCACCAGCCTCGCGATCGCTCACGACGCCGGACGCACGGACGTGTCCGCGATCGAGGTCCTCCAGGAACTCGCCCTCGAGGTGGAGGCCGGGACCTACGACGAACGACCCTAGGGGGAACAGCACGGGTCCCGGGGTGACGGCGGCACCACGGATAAAACTTCTACAGAATGTTGACGCGCCTCTATCCGCAGGACGTCGACCCGATGGACGATTCGTGTACCGCCCCCGCTCCCGCGTTCACTGACCGACCGTCAGTACGGGGAAGGGCGATCCCACCCTCGTTCGTTGGGAGGCCACACGCCATGAACCCGCTCAGCGAGTGTCCCGAACCCGTCCCCACCTCCTTACCGGGAGCCCGCTCACCCGAAGTCCACGTGCCCGCGCCCTCGCCGGGAGCGCCCAGCCGTCGCGGTGTCCTGGGAGGCATCGGACTGGCCGCAGCCGCACCTCTCGTGCTGGGCGCCGGGAGGAACCGGCCGCCCGGCGGCACAGACCCCGGTCAAGCCGTCGTCCTCAGGAACGCCGCACTCGTGCTCACCATGGATCCCGCCCTCGGCGACGGCCCTCTGGGCACCGTCGAGCACGCGGACGTCCACATGCGGGGCGGTGCCATCGCGGCCGTGGGGAAACGGTTGCCCGCACCGCCCGGCACCCGGGTGATCGATGCCTCCGGCCACCTGGTGATGCCGGGATTCGTCGACGTGCACACCCACCTGTGGCAGTCCTCGATGCGGGGCGGCTGCGCGGACCGCGATCTGTTCGGCTGGCTGGCCGACTGCAACCGGGCGACGTTCTCCCGGATCACGCCCGCGGACATGTACCGGTTCGTCCGGCTCGGCGCCCTCGACTCCGTACAGTCCGGCGTGACCACGCTCGTGGACTGGGTGGACGCCCTCCCGTACGACACGACGGTCCAGTACGTACGGGCCCTGGCCGACACGGGCGTGCGCTTCGCCTACGCGATGTTCCAGGCCGAGCGGGAGGCCTCGCTGATCACCCGGACGAAGAAGGAGCTGATCGACCCGCTCCCGCTCGCCTCGGCGCAGGTCGCCACCCATGCGGCAGGGGCCATCAAGGGCCTCAACCGGCTGCATTGGGAGATCGCCCGAGACCTCGGAGTGATGCTCAACAGCCATGTCCTCGAACGGTCCGAGCAGCGCGCGGACGATCCGGTCGGCACGCTCACGGACATCGGCGCACTGGGTCCGCAGCTCCTCATGAACCATGCGATCCACCTCACCGACGAGGAGATCGCCGCCGTCGCCGCGCACGACGTACGGGTCGCGCACTGCGCGCTCAGCAACATGCGCCTCGCCTCGGGGATCATGCGGCTTCCCGACCTCGGCCGGCGCGGAGTCAAGACCGGACTCGGCCAGGACGGCGGGACCAACGACTCCTCGGACTTCTTCGCCCTCATGAAGGCGGCCGTCGGTCTCCAGCGCGCACGCACGCTGGAAGCCTCGGTGTTCCCCCAGGTGCACGAAGTCCTGCGGCTCGCCACGCTCGGCGGCGCCGAAGCGATCGGCATGGCCGACACGGTGGGATCCCTGAGCCCCGGCAAGCGCGCCGACGTCATCGTGATCGACCCGGCCGCTCTCAACTTCGCCCCGCGGTTCGACTGGATCAACCAGATCGTCTTCAACGGCCGTCCGGAGAACGTCCGTACGGTCTTCGTGGACGGCCGGCCCCTCAAGCTCGACGGCCGCCTCGTCGGCATCGACACCGAGCGCGTCGTCCGGGAAGCGGAATCCGCGGCCACCCGCCTGCGCACCGCCTCCTGAACCGAACACAACCGGAACACGGCACGGCCCCGGGGGGCGCTCACGCGCCCACCCGGGGCCTGTCCGCTCACATCGTGATCAACGGCCCTGGAGCGACTTGACGTTGTCGCCGAAGCTCCAGCCCTTCGAGCCGTCCCAGTTGATCGACCAGGTCATGAGCCCCTTCAGCGAGCCGCCGAAGGCGTTCCAGGACTGGCTGACCAGGCTCGGCGCCATGTAGCCGCCGCCCGCACCGGTCTGGGCCGGCAGGCCGGGGACCTGCTTGTCGTACGGCACCTTGATGGTGGTGCCCTGGATGGTCAGGCCGTTGTTCAGGCAGGTGGTCTGGGCGGTGAAGCCCTGCACCGTGCCGGCCTGGTACGAGTCACCGGAGCACCCGTACATGCTGCCGTTGTAGTACTGCATGTTCAGCCACCACAGCCGGCCGTTGTCGGCGTACTTCTTGATGATCGGCAGGTAGGAGCCCCAGATCGATCCGTAGGTGACGCTGCCGCCGGTGACGTACGCGGTTTCGGGGGCCATCGTCAGACCGAAGCCCGCGGGCATCTGGGCCAGCACGCCGTCGATGATGCGGATCAGGTTGGCCTGGGACGCGGACAGCGTGTTGATGTTGCCGCTGCCGGACAGGCCGGTCTCGATGTCGATGTCGATTCCGTCGAAGTTGTACTTCTTGAGGATCGGCACGACGGTCGCCACGAACTTGTCGGCCACCGTGCTGGAGCTCAGGTCGATGCCCGCGGCGGCGCCGCCGATCGACATCAGGATCGTCGCTCCGGCCGCCTTGGCCTGGCACATCTCCGCGGGGGTCGAGACCTTGACGCCGGCGTCCATCCCGTCCTGCCACTGGACGGTGCCGTCCGAGAGGATCACCGGGAACGCGGCGTTGATGACGTTGTAGCCGTGTGCGGCTATCCGGCTGTCCGTGATGGGCACCCAGCCCATTCCGGGGTGGACGCCGTTCGCGGCGCCGTCCCAGTTCTCCCAGTAGCCCTGCAGGACCTTGCCCGCCGGCTTGGGCTTCGTGGCACAGGTCTCACCGGGCGGGGCGGTGGTCGGCGGCGCGGTGGTCGGGGGCGGCGTGGTCGGGGGCGGCGTGGTCGGCGGGGCGGTCGTCGGAGGCGCCGTGGTCGGCGGCGTCGTGGTCGGCGGCACGGACGGTGAGGGGCTGCTGCCGCCCGGACCGACGAGCGATACGTCGTCCGCGTAGTACGCGGGCTGCCCGTACCAGCCGTGCAGGTAGACGGTGACCGAGGTGGTGCTCGGCCCCGTGGTGAAGCCGACGCTGAGCTGACCGTACGACGGGCTGCTCGGCGTCCAGGTGGACGGGGTTCCGGTGAGGCCGGTGCCGGTGGCGCCCAGGTAGACGTAGCTGCCCTGGACGTAGGCACTCAGCGTGTACTGGGAGTTGGGCTGCACGCTGATGGTCTGGGTGCACTGGGCATTGTCCTGGCCGGACGGCGTGCCCTTGAGCGCGGAGGTCCCCGCACGGACCGGACTGCTGACGGCGACTCCGGAGCCACCGGAACAGGTCCAGGCGGAGAGGCCGCTCTCGAAACCGGAGTTGACCACCAGGTTGGCGGCGACGTCCGCGGTCGTCGCGGCGCCGGCCGTGACGGCCCCCGCCGCGGCCAGGCCGGCGCCGATGACGGCGGCGGCGCTCACTCCGGCGAGGGAGCGGTTCATGACGGTGGCTCCGCGCTTGGCGCGGCCGGTCCGGTTCGCACCGGGGCCGAAGTCAGCCGGGAGGCGCGGAGTACGTGATCTCCGACGGAACATGGTGTGCTCCATTCAGGCCGAGCGCCATGGGCATGGCGACGCGTGGGGGCGTGACGCCCGGCTCTGGGTGTGGTGGGGACAGGTGGGGCTGTGCCGACCGGATCGTAGGAGCAACGGAACGGCCGGTCAATAGGTCTGGACCAATAGCCGGTTGGGGCGCTGTCGTGCGGGTGCGCGATCCACCCGCCGTCGGCGCCACGCCGAACCCGCCTGCCCGCGGCGGGAGTCCGGCCGTCCCGCGCCGCCGGGCGGCCGTTCCGGGCGTGCCGCGGCTCCGCGGGAAGCCCGGTCGGGGCTTCTCAAGAGGGGCGGCCGGGGCACATGATGGCGGGATGGCAGCCAGCGAGGATCTGCTCTGGGACGCGGCGGACCACACCATGCGGACCGTGCCGCGGCTCCGGCGCATGGCGGTGACGGCGTGCTGCCTCGGCTTCTTCGGCCTGGTGCTGTGGGCGGAATCCGAGGTCCGGTGGGCGGCTGCCGCCGCCGTGGCCTACGGACTCGGGGAGTTCGCGCACTGGGTGTGGGACCGGCGGCGCCTGGTCGAGGCACGGATCGTCCCCGGCGGTGCCGACGGTCGCCCCGTGCTCCGCCTACGGCGTGCCGGGGGACGGATCACGGAACACGACCCCGATCAGGTGGTCCGGGTCCTCGTCATCCACGACAACGTCGACGGCTCGGCAAAGCTTCGCCTCCGCGTACGGAAGCAGCGGCCCCACTTCGGCCGCCCGGGCCGTCCCCCGCTGCTCACGGCCTGGCGGAGAACCTGCCCGAAGGCCGACGTCAGCGACAGGCACGCCCGTTGGGGCATGCCCGGCATCCCCGACTAGGGGCTGAGGCGCCGGCCGGGATCGTGGCCCCCGTTGGGGAGCCGCCGGTCAGGGGAGCAGACGGGAAGCGAGGTCGCGGACGGTGGCCATGTCGCTGAACGGGATGAGGGTTTCGCCCACGATCTGGTGCGGTTCGCTGCCCTTTCCCGCGATCAGGACGATGTCTTCGGGCTGCGCCGCGGACAGGGCGAATGCGATGGCCCGGTGCCGGTCGGCGGAGCGCTCGTAGGGTGTGCCGGTGCTTTCGATGCCCGCGGCGATCTGGTCCAGGATCGACTCGGGGTTCTCGGTGCGGGGGTTGTCCGAGGTCAGGACGCACAGGTCCGAGTGGGCCCCGGCGATGCGGCCCATCTCGGCGCGCTTGGTGGTGTCGCGGTCACCGCCGCAGCCGAAGACCGTGATGACGCGGCCGCGGGCGAAGCCCCGGATGGCGGTGAGGACCTTGTCGAGGGAGTCGGGCGAGTGCGCGTAGTCCACGATCACCGAGGTGCCGGCCGGGGTGACGAAGCGCTCGAACCGGCCCGGTACGGGCGGCATCTGGGCGAGCGCGGCGACCAGTCCGTCCAGGTCGTGGCCCAGCACTCGGCAGGCCGCCACGGCCGCCAGTGCGTTGGACACGGAGAACCGGCCCGGGACCGGGATCGCGGCCGGGTACTTGTTGCCGGCGTGGTGCAGCGTGAACCGCGTGCCCGCGGCGTCCGCGATCAGGTCCGTGGCACGGAAGTCCGCCTCCTGGTCGAGGCCGTACGTCGTCACCGCGCCGGGCATCATCGCCGGGATCCCGGCTCCCACGGCGTCGTCCACGTTGACCACCGCGTGCCGGCACAGCCCCTGGAACAGCCGCAGCTTGGCGTCCGTGTAGTGGGCCATGGTGCCGTGGTCGTCCAGGTGGTCCTGGGTCAGGTTGGTGAAGACGCCGACGTCGACGAACGTCCTGTCCATGCGGTACGTCTGCAGGGCCATCGAGGTGGCCTCCAGGACGACGCTGCCGGTGCCCTGGTCCCGCATGCGGCCCAGGAGGTACTGCAGGTCGGGCGATTCCGGTGTGGTCAGCACCGAGGGCGGCATGGGGATCATCTCGTCGCCGATCCGGCTGCCCGCCGTCCCGATCACGCCCACCGAGGCGCCCTCGGAGATCTTGAGGAGCGACTCGACCATGTAGGAGATGGAGGTCTTCCCGTTGGTCCCGGTGACCGCCACCATGTCCATGTGCCGGCCCGGCTCGCCGAAGTAGCGGGAGGAGACGACGGCGGCCGCCTTGCGGGTGTCGCGGACCCGTACGACGCACACCGCCGGAAGCTCCCGCCCGGAGGGTGCGGCAGCGGCTCCTTCCTCGTCGACGAGCACCGCCACCGCCCCGCGCGCGAGCGCCGCACCGATGGCCGCGGGGCCGCCGCCGTGGTGGCCGGGCACCGCGATGAAGAGCGAGCCCGGCACCACCCGGTCGACGTCGAAGGTGGTGGCCGCGGTGATCAGCGTCGCCTCGGGGTCGCCGTGGAGGACGTGGTGTTCATGGCCGGTCAGCAACCCGCTCAACTTCACGGTGGTCCCTTCGAAGGCGGCTACGGCCCGGCGCACGGCCCTAACCTGGTGGCGGCGCCGACGGAGCGTCGGGACCGCGGTGGTGCTGTGGGGAGGGCGATGCGTCGCCCTCGGGGCGACGGGGCCGGGCCGGACCCGGTGACCGGGCCGGGCCTCGGGCTGCGGATGCAGGATCCGTCGCCGGGGATGGTGCGGTGGGAGGGAAGGGGCCCGGGCGCGAGGGGAAGGCGCTAGCCGTGGCCGTGCAGGACGCCGCGGCCGACCGTGGGGGCCTGGCCGTCGGCGGCGGTCCGGAGGCTGATGCCCGTCCGGCCCGCAGGAACCGCGGGAACCGCAGAAACCGCAGGAACCGCGGGCGCGCCGGGGGCGGCCTGCGGCAGGCGGTCCCCCGTGACACCTCGTGTGCGGCTCATGGACCGAGTGTACGTGCGCGCACCCGGTCCGTACGCCGCGTCCGCCGGCGCCGACCGGGGACATCCGCCCCGGTCGGGGGCCCGGCGTCGCGGAAACGCCCTGCAGACCGCGTGCGGACCCGGATAGTGAAGGCTGGTGCCGGGGTCCTCGGCGGCTTGACGATCACGGCAGCCTGTCGGAGCAACTACCAGGAGGAAACGGATGCGGAGCCTGCCCTTTGACCGGCCGGGGCGTTTTTGGCGGGGGAACCTGCACACCCACTCCGACCGCTCCGACGGGGCCCTGTCCCCGGCGGCGACCGCGCGGTACTACCGCAGCGCCGGGTACGACTTCTTGGCCGTCACCGACCACTTCCGCCCCGAGTACGGCTTCCCGCTGACCGACACCACCGCGCTGCGGACGGAGGGATTCACCACCCTGCTCGGAGCCGAACTGCACGCGCCGCGCACCGAGGCCGGTTCCTCCTGGCACATCCTCGCCGTCGGGCTCCCGCCGGGGTTCGCACCGCCCGGGCCGGACGAGACCGGACCCCTGCTCGCCCGCAGGGCGCGCGAAGCCGGCGCGTTCGTGGGCATGGCCCACCCCGCCGCCTCCCTGCTGAGCATCGCGGACGCGGAGAGCCTGGACGCCGCGCACGCCGTCGAGGTGTACAACGCGCTCTCCGCGCGTGAGGACCGGGGAGACAGCTGGCACCTGACCGACGTCCTCCTCAACCGCGGCCGCCGGCTCCACGCCTACGCCGCCGACGACGCGCACCTCCAGCCCCAGGACCCTCCGGGTTGCGCCGCCTGGGTCCAGGTCCGCGCCGAGTCCCTCGACCCGGACCTGCTCCTGGCCGCGCTCAAGGCCGGGCACTACTACTCCTCCACCGGCCCCGAGCTCTTCGACGTCAGCCTGACCGGCGAGCACGTCACCGTCCGGTGCTCTCCCGTCCGCAAGGTCCTGATCAGCGGCGGGGCACCCGGGGCGGAGGTGGTCCAGGGCGAGGACCTGACGGAGTGCACGCTGCCGCTGGCGATGTTCCGCGGCAGGTTCTTCAGGGTGACCGTCGAGGACGCGACCGGCGGACGGGCCTGGAGCAACCCGATCCACCTCTCGCCCGGCGGGGCATCCGCCGCGCGATGACTCCGCGCGCGGCACGCCCGACTCACCGCCGCCGGTGAGTCCCGTCCTGGTCCAGCCGCTGCCGGTCTCCGGTGCGTACGCCCTGCTGCTGACCGGGACCGGCCTGTACGTCCGATCCGTCCTGGAGAGCGGCCGGTACCCGGGCGCGGGTTCCCCGGACGGCGTCACCCCGCCGGACACCCTGATGGCCCTGGCCGCCGCCCTCCAGATGCCGGTCCTGGTGGCCACGGCCGTCGTCTTCATCATCTGGTTCCACCGCGCCCACACGAACGCGAAGGCCTTCAGGCCGGACGTGGCCACCCGGTCCAGCGGCTGGGCCATCGGCGGCTGGTTCATCCCCTTCGGCAACCTGGTCATCCCGTGCCGCATGGCGAGGGAGATCTGGGATGCGAGCTCGCGATCCACGTCGTGCGCAAGCTCACGGCGCTGCAGACCACCAGGGCCGCCGAAGGGCCCTACGCCGCCCAGCCGGCGGTGGCGGACGGCGTCCGGTAGTCATCCCGACGGGGACGTGGTCCGGGCCTACTCGGGGGTGCCGTCCGGCTCCACGGTCATGCGGGCCACGTGGAGCGCCAGGTAGGAGACCTCGTCCTCGCTCAGGTGCTCTCCCAGACGCAGCTCGACGATCGTCGCCAGCTGCTGGGCGGTGCGGGTCGCCTCCGGGTAGTGCCGGCGGATCCCCTCGCCGATCGTCGACTCGTGCCCCTTCAGCTGCCGGTGCTGCTGGATACGCACGAAGAGGTAGCGCACGTGGGTGATGAAACGCGCCGCGCTCATGGACTCCTGGGACACGGACAGCCCGTACCGCTCCCGCACGACGGCGAGCATCTGCTGGATGACCCCGGTCATCGTGTACGTGAAGGACAGGTCGCCCGTGGCGAACCCCGCGTTGACCAGGTGCAACGCGAGCGCGATCGCCTCGGAGGGATCCAGCCGCGGGTCCACGCGCTCGTTGATCGCCTCCAGCAGGCGCTCTGCCTGGGCGAACTCGGCGGCGTACAGGGCCTGGACCTCCGCGCGCAGCGGGTACTCGATGACGATGCCCCGCGCGGCCCGGTCCAGCGCGCCGGCGATGTGGTCGGCGACGGCGATGGCGAGGGTCGGCCGGGTGGACTCGCGTCCCTCGATGCCGGCTTCGTCGAGGGCGATCACGACGGCCCGCAGGACCTCCTCGTCGATGAGGGCGAGGACCTCGCTGAGGTGGTCGGGGTCGCGTCCGTCCGCCGGGACGAAGACGCGCACGATCAGTGCCGGGTCGACCGGTTTGCCCTGGCGGGAGCTGAAGCCGATGCCGCGCCCGGTGAGGATGACCTCCTGGCCCTTGTCGTCGCGCGCGAGGACCACGTTGTTATTGAGGACACGCAGCGCCTTCAACGCCTGCTCTCCTTCTCGTTCGCGGTCCGGTTCTGCCCAATGATCCCGCATTGTCTGTCCCGCATGCGCCACCCACTCCCCCGATCCGGTCCGACGCGGGCACGCGCCACGGGGTGTGGCG
>NZ_JBHXKA010000185.1:0-12240 GCF_042722885.1 Streptomyces sp. NPDC058401 | reverse complement strand
GCGGCCTCCACCCTGCCGGCGCTCTTCCCCACCCGCCTGCGGTACGGGGCCCTGTCGATCGCGTTCAACATCTCCGTCTCGCTGTTCGGCGGCACGACCCCGCTGTTCACCTCGGCGCTCGTCGAGGCCACGGGCAACGACATGGTCCCGGCCTACTACCTGATGGTCGCCGGTGTGATCGGCTTCGTCTCCACGCTCTTCCTGCACGAGACGGCGGGCAAACCCCTGCGCGGCTCCGGCCCCATGGTCGAGACGTCGGGCGAGGCGGAGCGCCTCGTGGCCCGCAGTCGCACCGCGGCCGGGCGCCAGGCCCGGGACGTCTGGATCCGGCTGCGGCACCCCTGGGCCCACCGGCACCCCGACGACCGTGACCGGTAGGGGCCGGTAGGGGGTGATGTTTCCCTGATGAGGGGGCAGGGGCCGTACATGTCAGACGCACTTGCCCCCCTTCTGGAACTCGTCCGACGGCACAGGGAGCCCGCCGTCGTCCAGGCCGTCCGCTCGACCGCGGCGGCCGTCGTCTCCTACGTCGTCGCGCTCCGCCTCAGCAGCGAACCGGCGCCGCTCACCGCGCCGCTGACGGCGCTTCTCGTGGTCCAGGTGACGCTCTACTCGACGCTCACCACCGGCGTCCGGCGCGTCAACGCAGTCGTCGCCGGGGTCCTGATAGCCATCGGGTTCAGCGCCCTGGTCGGTCTGACCTGGTGGAGCCTCGGCCTGATCATCCTCGCCTCGCTCGTCGTGGGACGCGTCGTGCGGGCCGGCGAGTTCGTCCCCGAAGTCGCCATCAGCGCCATGCTCGTCCTCGGGGTGACCCAGGTCGCGGACACCGCCTGGGACCGGGTCCTGGAGACCCTGATCGGCGCCGCGGTGGGCCTCGGCTTCAACGTCCTGTTCGTGCCGCCCGTCTGGATCCGGCCGGCCAGTGACGCGATCACCGACCTCGCCGCCCGCATCGGGACGCTGCTCGTGCACATCGGCAGCGAGTCCGGGAACGCCACCACCGTGGAGAAGGCGGCGGCCCGGCTGCACGAGGCCCGTCGGCTCGACAACGACATCTCCGAAGTCGACGCCGCCCTGCGGCAGGCCGAGGACAGTCTGCGCCTGAACCCCCGCGTGCGCGAAGGCGTCCTCTTCGGCCTCGTCCTGCGCACCGGCCTCGACACCCTGGAGATCTGCGCGGTGGTGTTGCGCGTGTCCTGCCGTACGCTCACCGACCTCGCGAAGGCGCACGGCGACGAACCGGCCTTCCCGCCACCGGTGGCCGCCGCCCTCCGGGACCTGTACGGGCACACCGCCGCGGCCGTCGAGTCCTTCGCGCAACTGATCACGGCCCAGGTGACCTCCAACGCCGAGGAGGCCGAGGGCAGACTCATCGAGGAGCTCGAAACCGCCCGGACCAGCCGCGGCCGGCTCGCCGGCCTGCTGCCCGGACAGATCGACCGCCATCCCGCCGAGTGGCAGCTCTACGGGGCGCTCCTCGCCGAGGCCGACCGGGTCCTGGACGAACTGAGCGTCGAGAAGCGCTCCGCGCGCCTCCTGGAGGAGCTGGACCGCCACGCCCACGAACGCCGTGCCCGCCACCCCCGGCTGGCCCGGCTCCGGGCCCGGCTCGGCCGCCGTGGCAAGGCCGTCGTCAACCGCTGACCGCACCGGACGCCGCCGAGGGCCCGAACCCCGTGGGGTTCGGGCCCTCGGCCGTACGCCGCTCCTCGCAAGGCTGCGCCTCAGAAGTGTGCGGCGATCTTGTCGCCGACCCCCTGGTCGATGGAGCGCCAGTACTGGAGGGCCCGTTCCAGGACGGGCTTGCTGACGCCGTCCGCCAGGTGTCCGGCGACGTTGGACACGAGCCGCTCGCGCGCGGCGTCGTCCATCACCTCGCGCACCAGCGTGCCCGGCTGGCCCCAGTCGTCGTCCTGGCTGCGCAGCGCGTACGCCTCCCGGACCATCTCGCCCGCCGAGGCCCAGCCCGCGGGCTCGCCGAAGCGGGCGGTGTCGGCGGCCGGGCCGCCGTAGGAGTTGGGCGCGTACGGCCGGGCCGCGTTCGATGCCTCGAAGCGCATCGCGCCGTCCTTCGCGTACGAGGACACCAGCGAGCGGGCCCGGTTGGGGGGCAGCTGGGTGTAGTTCGCGCCGACCCGGTAGCGGTGCGCGTCCGGGTAGGAGAAGAGCCGCCCGAGGAGCATCTTGTCCGGTGACGGCCCGATGCCCGGCACCAGGTTCGAGGGCTCGAAGGCGGCCTGCTCGATGTGGACGAAGTAGTCGTCCGGGTTCTTGTCGAGGGTCATCCGCCCGACCTCGATCAGCGGGTAGTCCGCGTGCGGCCACACCTTGGTCAGGTCGAACGGGTTGAACCGGTAGCCGGGCGCGTCCTCGAAGGGCATCACCTGCACGAACAGCGTCCAGCTCGGGGGCTCGCCGCCGGCGATCGCGTCGGTCAGGTCGCGGCGGTGGTAGTCGGGGTCCTCGCCGGCGATCCGGTCGGCGTCGGCCTGGGTGAGGAAGTCGATGCCCTGGTCCGTGTGGAAGTGGTACTTCACCCAGGACTTCTCGCCGGCGCCGTTGACCCACAGGAAGGTGTGGGAGCCGTAGCCGTTCATGTGCCGGTAGCTCTTGGGGATGCCGCGGTCGCCCATCAGCAGGGTGACCTGGTGCGCGGACTCGGGCGACAGGGTCCAGAAGTCCCACTGCATGTCGTGGTCGCGCAGCCCGTTGTCGGGGCGGCGCTTCTGCGAGCGGATGAAGTCCTGGAACTTGCTCGGGTCGCGCACGAAGAAGACCGGGGTGTTGTTGCCGACCAGGTCGTAGTTCCCGTGTTCGGTGTAGAACTTCAGTGCGAATCCGCGCGGGTCCCGCCAGGTGTCCGGGGAGCCCTGCTCGCCCGCGACGGTCGAGAAGCGGGCCAGCATCTCCGTGCGGCGACCTGGCTGGAAGACGTCGGCCTTGGTGAAGGCGCTGACGTCGTTCGTCACCTGGAAGACGCCGTACGCCCCGGCGCCCTTCGCGTGCACCACCCGTTCGGGTACCCGTTCGCGGTTGAACTGGGCCATCTTCTCGATCAGGTAGTGGTCCTGGAGGAGGATCGGGCCGTCCGGTCCCACGGTGAGCGAGTGCTCGTCGCTCTCCACCGGGATTCCGACGTTGTTCGTCGTGTACGGGGTCTGCTGCGCGTCCTGCGTCACGGGGCGTCCTCCCCAGAGGTTGGATGATCACCTTCCGGCGGGCGCCGGAAAGTCTCCCCCCGCCTACCCAGTCAACGCCGACCATGCGCCCCCGGCAACGCGAGCCGCGCGCGGCGCGGGTCCTGAGCGCGCCGGTGGGATTCCACGGCATCCTCGTGCCCACGCCGCTCAGCCGGGCGGCGGCACGACCAGCGTCGAACGCCGCACCACCAGCTCCGGCTCGAACACGACGTGCCGGTGCCGGTGGGCCGCGCCGCCCGGGCCGGTCTCCCCGACGAGCATCTCGGCCACCGTCCGCCCCATCGCCTCCGCGGGCCGGCGCGCCGAGGTCAGCGGTACCGCGGCTGCCGCGGCGAACTCGATGTCGTCGTAGCCGACGATCGCGAGGTCCTCGGGTACCCGCAGGCCCGCGGCGAACGCGGCCTGCAGCATCCCGAGGGCCAGCAGATCGTTCGCGCAGAACACCGCGGTCGGTCTCGGCAGCATCGGCAAGGCCATCGCGCACCGCCTGGCCGCCGAGGGCGCCTGCGTGGTCGTCGCCGAAGTCAACACCGCCACCGCCCGCGCCGTCGCCGACGAACTCGGCGGCCCGACCGGGCCGTGGCAGTCACCGTCGACGTCACCTCGGAGGAGCAGATCGCCGAGGCGTTCCGCACCGCGGTCCTCGCCTTCGGCGGTGTCGACCTGATGGTCAACAACGCGGGCATCTCCATCTCCAAGCCGCTGCTGGAGACCACCGCCGATGACTGGGACCTGCAGCACGCCATCATGGCCCGCGGCTCCTTCCTCTTCTCCCGGGAGGCCGCCCGCACCATGATCCGGCAGGGCCTGGGCGGCGACCTCGTCTACATCGCCTCGAAGAACGCGGTCTTCGCAGGCCCCGACAACATCGCGCACTCCGCCACCAAGGCCGACCAGGCCCACCAAGTCCGTCCTCTCGCAGTCGAGTTGGGCGAACACGGAATCCGCGTCAACGGCGTCAACCCGGACGGCGTGGTCCGCGGCTCGGGCATCCTCGCCGGCGGCTGGGGCGCCCGGCGCGCCGCCACCTACGGCATCGCGGAGGAGCAGCTCGGCGCGTTCTACGCCCAGCGCACCCTGCTCAAGCGCGAGGTGCTGCCCGAGCACGTCGCCGCCGCCGTCTTCGCCCTCACCGGCGGCGACCTCACCCACACCACCGGCCTCCACATCCCCGTCGACGCCGGCGTCGCCGCGGCCTTCCTGCGCTGAGGTGGCCGTGACGCCCCGCATCCCGCACGCCCCGGCCGCCTTCGCCGCGGCGGACCTCGGCGCCACCAGCGGGCGGGTGCTCGTCGGCCGGGTCGGCCGCGACCGCCTCGACCTCACCGAGACCCACCGCTTCGACAACACTCGCGTCCAACTCCCTGACGGGTTGCACTGGAACGCCCTCGGCCTCTACCAAGGCGTCCTGGACGGCTTCCGCGAGGCCGCCGCGCGCTGGGACCTCGCCTCCGTCGGCATCGACAGCTGGGCCGTCGACCACGGGCTCCTCGATGCCGACGGCGCGCTCCTCGGCAACCCGTTCCACTACCGCGACCCGCGCGGCGCCGCCGCCGTCGAGGCCGTCCGGGTCCGCCTCCCGGCCCGTGAGCTGTACCGGATCACCGGCCTTCAGCACCTGCCGTTCAACACGGTCTTCCAGCTCGCCGCCGAGAAGCACCTCGACCGCGCCCGCACCCTGCTCCTGCTGCCCGACCTGATCACCCACTGGCTCACCGGCACCCTCGGCGCCGAGGTCACCAATGCCTCCACGACGGTCCTGTACGACACCCGTACCGGCGCCTGGTCCGCCCCGGTCCTCGCCGCGCTCGGCCTGGACCCGGCCATCCTGCCCGCACTGCGCCGCCCCCGCGACCACGCCGGCACCGTCCTTCCGCACGTCGCCGCCGCCACCGGCCTGCGCTTCGACACCCCCGTGGTCGCGGTCGCCTCCCACGACACCGCCTCCGCGGTCGCCGCCGTCCCCGCCGAAGCCGAGGACTTCGCCTACATCTCCTGCGGCACCGGGTCGCTCGGCGGCCTCGAACTCGACGCGCCCGTCCTCACCAACGCCTCCCGCGCCGCCAACTTCACCAACGAACTCGGGAGCGACGGCACCGTCCGCTACCTGCGCAACATCATGGGCCTGTGGCTGCTCAGCGAGAGCCGCCGCACCTGGCGCGCCCGTGGCGAGGGGCACCACCTGCCCGAGCTGCTCGAACGCGCCGCCGCCGCCCGCCCGTTCGCGGCGCTCGTCGACCCCGGCGCCCCCGAGTTCCTCGCCCCCGGCGACCTGCCGGCCCGCCTCGCCGAGCACTGCGCCCGCACCGGCCGGCACCTGCCCGAGGACCAGGGCGCCGTCGTCCGCTGCATCCTGGAGAGCCCGGCCCTGGCACACCGTCACACCCTGTTCCAGGTCGCGCAGTTGACCGGCCGCACGATCCGCGCCGTGCATCTCGTCGGCGGCGGCAGCCGCAACGCCCTGCTGTGCCGGCTCACCGCCGACGCCACCGGCCTGCCCGTCATCGCCGGCCCCGCCGAGGCCACCGCCATCGGCAACATCCTCGTCCAGGCCCGCACCCACGGCCTGGTAGAGGACCGCGGCGCCATGCGCCGGCTGGTCGCCCGCACCCAGCGCCTGCGGCACTACGAGCCCGCCGGAGACCTCCGCGCGTGGGACGCCGGCGCCGCCCGCGTGGGGCTCGTCTGACCTGAGCCGCACGGCAGGGACGCGGTGTCACCTCCCGTCGTACCTGACTGTGACGGTCGGTCAAATATTGCTCAAGCCCGCATGGTTGTGGATCGTCAATTTGGAAATACTCCCTTTACCGAAGGGAAACGTGCTGGCCGCCAGGTGGCCGGGTGCACATATTCCCTATGTGACCGCGCGACCAGCGGCTCCCCTTCGTGTCATCCCCGACTTCGCTGTCACTGCTGTGAGCTGCCCGCACGCCATCACCAGGACTCCGAACAGCGAGGCCACGCGTCGACCGGAAGTCGCGCCGTAAAACAATTGCGGGCGGCCTGAACAGGTTTAGGAAAAGGCCCTGTTCGGCTCTCGAAGCCATTTCTCAGTGTTCGGAGGGTTTCCATGCGCACGCGTCGCCGTAGATCCCTGCGTCTCCTGGTGTGCCTGGCACTGTCACTGTCCGCAGTGCCGCTGACCGTCCTCGCCGGGCCTCGGGCCGGCGCTGCCGGCGGGCCGACGGTGTGGGTCCTGGACGCCACCGACCGGCCCTTCACCTCGACCACCCCGCCGGGCTGGGCGCCGACCGGGATCGAGCTGTACGCGGCCCGCAACGCCTACGAGGGGGCGCAGATCCTGGTGCGGTCCGGTTCGGCGCAGACCGGGGTGTCCGTCACCTCCGGGGCGCTGACCGGCCCCGGAGGCGCGTCCATTCCCGCCGCGAACATCACCACGCGCTACGAGTACAACCACCCGAACATCCAGAAGGTCGGCAACGTCCAGACCCCGCCCGACGGCGGGATCGCCTACTACGACGCGCTGATGAACAACAGTCCGCGGTCGGTGGCCGCGAACACCACGTACGCCTCGTACTACCAGGTCTACGTGCCGGCCGGTCAGGCGCCGGGCGTCTACACCGGCAGCGCCAGGGTGAACAGCAGCCTGGGTGCCGTCACGGTGCCGGTGTCGGTGACCGTGTACAGCGCCACGATCCCGCCGACCTCGCAGTCCACGTTCAAGATGAACAACTGGTTCTCCTCGGCGGGCTGGGACTACGCGGGCACCGAGGCGTCGATCCCGAACGTGTACGGCGTGCAGATGTACGACGCCGACTGGTGGACCGTCGAGGCCAACATCGCGGCGAACATGGCGCGGCACCGCAACAACGTGATCTACGCAGACGCGGTGGCCCTGCTGATCCCGGACACCACCGTCGACGCCGCGGGCCGCTTCACCTTCGGCTGGGCCACCTTCGACCGGTTCGTCAACCTCTTCGTCAGCGCCGGGGCCATGCAGTACCTCTACACCCCGACCCTGCTGGAGCCGCCCGCCTCCGGTCCGAACCTCGACACCCTGGTCCCGGTCAACGGCGTCAGCGGCGCGGTCAAGCACGCCCTCTGCCGGCCCGACTCCGCTCCGGCCAACGGCTGCCCGGACACCAACAACTGGTTGAAGCAGCTCTTCCCGGCACTGAAGGCGCACCTGGATGCCAAGGGCTGGACGAACAAGTTCTACATGAGCGCCCTGGACGAGCCCACCACCACGCAGCAGGCCACGGCCGCCAACTGGCTCTACACCCTCTACGAGCAGTACTTCCCGAACCCGCGTACCAACGAGGCGCAGCTGACCACCTTCACCGGGGACGCGGCTCATCTGTCGACGCAGACCCCGCTCTCGTCGAACTACGACGCGAACGTCGCGCTCTATCAGAGCTACCGGATCAGCGGGAAGGAGCTGTGGCTGTACAGCTGCATCCTCCCGCAGGGCTCGTACATGAACCGCTTCACCAGCAACTACCTCAGCGGGACCAGGCTCCTGCCCTGGCTGACCTGGAAGATCGGCGGCGAAGGCTACCTGCACTGGGGCTGGAACTACTGGCACGACGGCTTCAGCGAGCCGTACCCGGCCGCTGACACCTTCAACACCCCGCAGACCGGCGATAGTTGGCTGGTCTATCCGAACAAGGCCACCTACGGAATCTACGACAGCCTGCGCAGCGAGGCCCAGACCGCGGGCCTGCAGGACTTCGAACTGCTGCAGCAGCTGGCCGAGGTCAAGCCGCAGGCGGCACGCACCCTGGCCGAGACGCTGATCACCAACCCGACGGCGTACGACACCTCCGGGTGGAGCGTCGAGGGCCGGCACAAGCAGCTCCTCGACGAACTGGCCGCGGCCTCCGGTGACCTGGCGCTTCCGTTCACGGACGACTTCAGCGGCGGCGACCACTTCTGGACCCACACCCGGGGGACCTGGTCGACCAGTGGCGCCCGGTACACGCAGTCCGACGCGTCGGCGAACTGGGGGCACGTCTCCTACCTGCGCGGCCGGGGCTACACCGACGTCTCGGTCGGCGTGGACCTGCAGATCACCGGAGTGAGCTCGTCCGGCGGAAACACCAACTGGGCCGGTCTGATGGTGCGTTCGGCCAACGGCACAGACCTGGACTCCGGCTACCTGATCGCCCAGCGGGACAACGGCCAGGTGTTCGTCTACCGCAGCGGCACAAGGATCGGCCAGGCGTCCGTGCCCGGCTACGTGCCGGGACAGCGCACCCGCCTGCGCGTAGTGGCGCGCGGGAACACGCTGAAGGTGTACTCGGGGACCGGGCAGGCGCCGGTGCTGACCGTCACCGACGCGGCGTTCACCGCGGGCGACGTGGGTCTGGTCACCGGCGGCGCCAGCGCGAACTTCTGGAACGCCCGGATCATGCCGAGCTCTCTCGCCCCGGCGGAGAGTGCCGCCGTCACCGCCTCCAGCTCGTACGAGGCCGACGGCTGGGGTACCCGCTCGGTGGTCGACGGTCAGCGGCCGTCGGCGCCGAACGCTGCGGGGTGGAGCAGTTCCGGCAGTACCGCCACCAACCACACCGAGTGGGTGCGGCTTGACCTGGGCTCGAACCGGCCGGTGAGTCGGGTGGACCTCTACCCGCGCAGCGACGGAGCCAGCGCCGGTCAGGGCTTCCCGGTCGACTTCACCATCCAGACCTCCACAGACGGCACGAACTGGACCACGGTCAGCACCCGGACCGGGTACCCGAGGCCCGGCGCCACGGCGCGGACCTTCCCGTTCGCGACGGTCAACGCGCGCTACGTGAAGGTGACGGGGACCAGCCTGAGCACGGATCAGTTCGGTAGTTACCGGATGCAGTTCGCGGAGATCGAGGCCGTCGGCGGAGATCTGGCACTGGGCCGTACGGCGACCACCTCCAGCTCGGTCGAGTACCCCAACGAGGGCTGGCTGACCGCCAACCTCACCAACGGGACCCGTCACACGGACCTGTGGAACTCCTCGGGCTGGAGCAGCGCCGGGGCCGGCTCCCCGAACACCACGCAGTGGGCGCGGGTGGACCTCGGCGGCCCGTCACGGGTCAGTCAGGTCACGCTGTACCCCCGCGACGACATCCCGAACACCGGGCGCGGCTTCCCGTCGGCCTTCACCGTCCAGCTCTCGACCGACGGCACGAACTGGACCACCGTGGTGTCGAAGAGCTCGTACCCGCGCCCCGGAGCCGGCGGTCTCTCCTTCGCCTTCGCCGCCACCACCGCCCGGTACGTGAAGGTCAACGGCACCACGCTCACCGCCGACCAGTTCGGCGTGTACTACATGCAGCTGGCGGGGATCGGTGTCTCATGACGAAGCACCGGATCTGCTTCCTGCTCCAGGTGAGGGCCGAACTCGCCGACGAGTACCGCGAGCGTCACGCCAAGGTGTGGCCGGAGATGCTCGATGCCCTCCGGGCCACCGGCTGGACCAACTACTCCCTGTTCCTGCGCCCGGACGGCCTGCTCGTCGGTTACCTGGAGACCGAGGACTTCGACCGCGCCCGCGAGGCGATGTCCGCCACCGAGGTCAACGCCCGCTGGCAGGCCGAGATGTCCCGCTACTTCCAGCACCTGGACGGCACTCCGGCCGACCAGGCGATGGCACCGCTGACGGAGGTGTTCCACCTGGACTGAGAGCCCTGAGAGGAGGCACGTGACTCGTTGTCCGGCCCGCCGGTTCCTCGGGCCGGCCTACTGGGGGCCGGCCGTGACGACGGTGAGGGCGGCGGCCACCGTGTCGTACAGGGTCTGCGACACCGGCACGCCGTGCAGGCGGGCGACGTAGATCAGGTAGCGGTTGCGTTCGGGGTTGGGGCAGTTGGGCGGGCAGCCGAGGACCGCTCTGCCCGTGGTGACGTCGAGGCCGAACTCGACGTTGGTGGTGAAGCCGGGCAGGGACACGAGGTCCCGGGGGATCCAGAAGAGGATCGCGTCCGCTCGTCGGCGCGCTTCGGTCTCCCAGTCGACCTGATCATCGTAGTCGGCGGCCCGGAAACCGCCCCTGGATTCCGGGGTGAGGACGGTCAGTTGCTTTCGGCCGGTCCATTGGGCGGCAAGCTCGCCGATGGCGTCGGGCCGCCAGGAGGGAGCGGGGCTGTCGGAACGCGGGGTGGGGCCGGCGAGGAAGACGCTGGGCCCGGTGGCCGGCAGGGGTTCGCGGGCATAGACGAGGTTCGGGGGCAAGGTCATCGGGCTTCTCCGGTGTGCTCTGGGATCAGGGGCAGGGGCAAGCGGTCGGCACCGGTGTGGGGGTACGACTCGCACGTGAAGGTGAAAGACGGTCCGTGCAACCCTCCTACCCTTCGACGCGACGATGCTGACAGCCGAATGCGCCCGGCGGACGCCCGCCCGGCGCATTCGGCTGCGGCCCCGACAAGGAGGAACGATCCTGTGGGGAGTCTGTCGGGTGACGCTCGGCGGTGTTCGGCAAGTCAAGCCTTCGTGAGGCGGCGCCGTTCACCACGATGTGGCGGTGATTCCTGCCCACTTGATCGGGGCGTCTCCGCCCTGGTTCTGCTCGCCGGCACTCCCGCGTACGCAGCGCCCGCCTCTCCGCCCGACGCGCGTCCGGCCCCTGCCCCGCAGCGGCCGGGGGACTTCTTCACCGACCTTCCCAAGGGAGGTGACCTGCACAACCACCTGTCCGGCGCGGTCAGCACCGAATTCCTGATCGAACTCGCCGCCGGGGACGGCCTGTGCATCAGTACGGACACGACCACCGCGCTCCCGCCGCCGTGCGGACCGGGGACCCGCCCCGCCGCGGACGCCGTCACCGACGAGGCGTTCCGCGGGCAGGTGATCCGCGCCTGGTCGATGCAGGACTTTCCGGCCGACGGCAACGGCCACGACCACTTCTTCGCCACCTTCGGCAAGTTCGGCGAGGTGACCTGGCGCCATCCCGGCCGGTTGCTCGCGGAGGTGGCCAACACCGCTGCACGGCAGAACCAGTTCTACCTGGAGACCATGATCTCCCCGGCGTCGGACCGGGCCCGGAGCCTCGCCGACCGGGTCGGCTACGACGCCGACCTCGACCGCATGCACGACGAGCTCCTCGCGGGCGGGGGTCTCGACACGGTCGTGCGCCAGGCCCGAGCCGACGCCGACGCCACCGACACGGAGTTCAAGGCAGCCGCCCACTGTGACACCCCGCGGCCCGACCGGGCCTGTTCACTGCCGTACCGGTGGATCTCCCAGGTCGCCCGGCTCGGCAGCCCCGAGCGGGTGTTCACGCAGATGGCGCTCGGCATGCGGCTGGCGGAGCGGGACCCGCGCTTCGTCGCCGTGAACCTCGTACAGCCGGAGGACGGCGAGGTCGCGCTGCGCGACTACCGCCTCCACATGCGGATGCTGAACTACCTCAAGACCCAGTACCCGAAGGCGCACATCACCCTGCACGCCGGCGAGCTCGTACCGGGCCTGGTCAAGCCGGAGGACCTCACCTTCCACATCCGCGAGGCCGCCCAGACGGGGCGCGCCGAGCGGATCGGGCACGGTGTGTCCGTCCTGCACGAGGACCGCTGGGAATCCCTCATGCGCTACATGGCCGAGCGCCGCATCGCGGTCGAGGTCCCCTTCCACAGCAACGAGCAGATCCTGCGCGTCTCCGGTGACGCACACCCCTTCGCGACCTACCGGCGCTACGGCGTGCCGGTCGTCCTCGCCACGGACGACCCGGGCGTCTCCCGCATCGAGATCACCGACGAGTACCGTCGTGCCGCCGAGATGTACGGTCTGGGCTACCCCGAACTGAGGGACCTGGCCCGTGCGTCCCTGGAATACTCCTTCCTGCCCGGCCGCGGCCTGTGGAACCGCGACGTCCGCACCGGCTACAAGCCGACCGGACCCTGTGCCGGGGAACGCCAGGGCAACGACCGGCCGGGCGACCGCTGCGCCGGGTTCCTGGACCGCGATCTGAAGGCCCGGGTCGAGTGGCGACAGGAAGCGGCCTTCCACCGCTTCGAGGCCGCCCACGCCCGTTCGACCCGCCCCGCGAATCCCTGACCGGACCTTGACGGCCGGGTCGGGTCGGGCCGCCGGCGGGGTGTGCTCC
>NZ_JBHXKA010000184.1:0-12918 GCF_042722885.1 Streptomyces sp. NPDC058401 | reverse complement strand
TGACCCATCGCGGTCACGCGCGCCGCCGCGTTGTGGCACGTTCCGCACACCACCCCATCGCCCAGTGTTGCCAAGTCTGGCAAGTCATGGCAACATCGATCGTGCTACGAGGCGCAACCGGCGACGATCCCTGTGCAGGACGTGCGGGAGGATCCGCCTCACCGGCGGGACTTCCCGGCCGTGACGCGCACGGTTCGCGCCCCCACACAGCCCAGAAAGGTCCAAACGCATGACTGACGTCATGACTGCCGACAGTGGTCTCAGGGTCGGGGTGAAGCAGCTCGCGGGAAACATCGGCGCCGAGATCACCGGCGTGGACGCGGCGCGTCCGCTGAGTGACTCGGTGGCCGCGGAACTCAGGAAGGCGCTCCTCACCCACAAGGTGATCTTCCTGCGCGGCCAGCAGCTCGACTATGACCAACTCGTCGTGTTCGGGCGCAGCTTCGGCGACCTGACGCTCGGCCACCCGATCTACGGAGGCCCCGAAGGGCGCCCGCTGCTGCGCGAGATGGACTCCAAGGGCGAGGGCACGCGCGCCAACCACTGGCACGCCGACTTCACCTACATGGAGAACCCGCCCGCCGTCGCCATCCTCCACAACACGGTCTGCCCGCCCGTCGGAGGCGACACCATATGGGCCAACACGGCCGCTGCCTACCAGGAGTTGTCGGAGGGGCTGCGTACGCTCGCGGACGGGCTGCGGATCGTCCACTCCAACGACTCCGACTTCACCGACGCCACGTACACCGGCGACGTGCGGAGCAGCTACCTGAAGAACGTCTTCAGCGCCGAGCACCCGGCCGTCCGGGTCCACCCGGAGACCGGTGAACGCTCCCTCTTCGTCGGCGGGTTCGCGCGCAGCGTCACCGGACTCGGCCCGCAGGCCGGACGCGACCTGCTCCGGGTCCTGGTGGAGCACGCCACCAAGCCGGAGTACACCGTCCGCTGGAAGTGGCAGGTCGGGGACCTGGTCCTGTGGGACAACCGGTCCACGCTGCACTACGCCGTCCACGACTACGGCGACCAGCACCGCCGCGGCGAGCGGGTCACGGTGGCCGGCACCACCACGGTCGGGGTCGACGGCAGGCCCGGCACCGTCCTGCGCGGCAACGCCGAGGCGTTCACCGCCGGGTCCGGCTCGACCATGTGACCGCGACGATGCGGCGGCAACGGCCCGGGCCGTTGCCGCCGCATCGTGCTGTCTACGAGGTCTACGAGGTCTACGAGGTCTGCGAGGTCTGCGAGGTCTGCGAGGTCTGCGAGGTCTACGAGGCTGCGGCGCGGGCGGGCGTCCCCGCGGGCGGGGTGTGCTCGACGCCCGCGAGGAACGGGGCCGCGTAGGCCCGCAGATCGGCGGGGGTGTCGCTGACGAGCCGGGCGCGCAGGGAGCGGTCGCCCGGGGCGTCCGAGGCGTAGCCCAGGATCAGGCACGGGTCGCGCAGCCGGTCCAGGTTCAGGACCAGGTCGGCCTCGTCGAGGCCGTCGGGGTCGTGGAAGTCCTGGGAGGGCACGCAGCGGAACCCCATGCGCACCTTGAAGCGGAACAGGCCGGCCTTGGTCAGGTGGCCGTACAGATTGGGCTCGTCGCCCAGCGTCGCCCAGCGGTAGCCCTTCTCCCGGGCCGTGCGCATCGCGGCGAAGTAGAGCGTGCGGGCGAGGGAGTCCCGGCGCCAGTCCTCGGTCACCGTGGAGAACCGGATCCGCACCGCGTCCTGCCCGGGGCATTCCCATGCGATGCAGCCGCCGGCCAGTTCCCCGTCCTGCAGGGCGAGGACGGCGAAGTACTTCTCGCGTCCGTCGAGCAGCCGCTCCCGCTGCCGGAAGGCGATCGGGATGCCGTACGCCATCGCGTCGACCCGCTGCCGGTAGAGCGTCAGGAAGCGGTCCAGCGCCTCCGGCCCCACCGGGTCGTGGACCTCCAGCCTCAGGGCCCGCTCCGCCCGGGCGCGGGCCCGCCGGATGTCCTGGCGCGCCTTGGTCTCCAGCCGGGACAGGAACGCGTCCTCGTCCGGGCCCAGTTCGGCGGTCCACGACAAGAAGGCCGGCTTCCGGACGAAGCCGGCCGCGGCGAGTTCCTCGTACGCCCCGGCCGCGGGGGCGGTGGCGCGCACCACGTCGATGTGCCGGCGGGCGCCGTACCAGGGGCGGCCCGCCAGCTCTTCGGGGGAGACGTGGGCGACGGACAGCCCGTGGTGGTCGACGATGTCCATGTGCTGTCATCCGTTTCGTGTCGGGGGCCGGTCGCCGCTCGCGGTGACCAGGGGAGCGTGCTGCCGGACAGGCGTCCGGCGGCTTCGTGCGGGGGCGAACCACAGGAGCACGGCGAGCACCGCGGTCGCGGTGACGGGGAGGAACACGAACAGGGAACCGTGGGAGCCGGCCAGACCCACCGTCAGCCCGAGCAGCAGCGAGGACACGGGTACGGCCCCGGTGACGAACATCCGGATGAGGGTGTTGACCCGGCCGCTGAACTCCGCGGGGATCTCGTGCTGGCGGTAGCTCATCGTGGTCGTGTTGACGCCTCCCTCGCCGAAGCACAGCAGGCAGAAGGAGGCCACGACCGCGAGGGGCTCGCCGATGAGCAGGCCCACTGAGCCCAGGGCGGCCACCCCCAGCCACACGCCGACGCGCAGCCGGCGGCGGCCCTCGCCCGCCGGGACCATGGGGCTCACCCAGGCACCGGCCGCGGCGGCCACGGCGCCGCAGGACACGGCCAGGCCCAGGGCGGCCGAGGACCAGTGCCACCGTCCGGTGCCGAGGGTGAGCAGGGTCGGCTCCAGTGCGCCGGCGCCGAGGTTGTAGAGCGCGACCGCCCCGGTCAGCCGGAGCAGGTCCGGGCGCGAGCGGAAGTAGACGATGCCCTCCCGCAGCAGCGTGCCCACGGACGCGCCGGCCTTCCGGGCCTGCCGGGCGACCTGGGGCAGGAAGAACGCCGTCACGGCGGTGACGAGGAACGTGGCCGCGTCGATCTCCAGGGCCGGGCCGGGCCCCGCCGCGGCGATGGTCACTCCGGCCAGGGCGGGCCCGGCGAACCGCGCCACCAGCTGCACCGCGTTGAAGCGGCTGGTCGCCTGCTCCAGCCGCTCCGGCGGTACCAGGGCCGGAATCAGGCCGTAGTCCCCGGCGACGTCGGAGACCACTTTCGCCAGCCCCATCAGGCACAGCGAGGCGAACACCACCGCGATCTGACCGACGGTCAGCAGCAGCGGGATCAGCGCGACGCAGGCGCCCTGCACCAGCTCGCCCGCGATGAACAGGCGGCGGGCGTCGTGGCGGTCGATGAAGGGGCCCAGGAACGGTGCGGCCAGGTACGGGGCCGTCTGCGCGGCCATGCTCAGCACGGCGAGCAGAGTGGATCCGGTGGCCTGGATCAGCGCCCAGGGGACCGCCAGGTACAGGAAGGTGTTTCCGGCCATGGACAGTGCCGTGGCTCCGGTCAGCAGCCAGAAGGGTCTCATGGGACAGGGATGTTGCCATATATTGCCGAGCATCAGCAACGGATGTGCCTTGCCGTTGACATGAAGTTGCCATCTCTGCATCAATGGCCGTGCAGACAGCGGCCGTGCGGGCAGCGGCCGTGCAGACAGCGGCCGTGCAGGCAGCGGGCATGAGGAAGGAAGCGCCATGGAGAACGCCAGCCCCCCGAGGATCCTGATCGTGGGTCTCGACCGCTATGGCATGCGGGCCTGTGTCCGCCTCGGCCTCGACACCACCGTCATCTGCGGGGCCGCGTCCTGGGACGAGGGGCACATCGCGATACCCGACGAGGTGACCGTGCTCCGCGTGGACGACCACACCAGCCCGGAAGCCGTCCTGATGGCCCTCGATCGGGCCGGCCTGACGGGCCGCGCCTTCGACGCCGTGTACACCACCGACGAGGACTCCCTGGTCATGGTCGGCCTGCTCGCCCGGCACCTCGGCCTG
Source organism: Streptomyces sp. NPDC058401 (assembly GCF_042722885.1). Taxonomy (NCBI): domain Bacteria; kingdom Bacillati; phylum Actinomycetota; class Actinomycetes; order Kitasatosporales; family Streptomycetaceae; genus Streptomyces; species Streptomyces sp. NPDC058401. Next base: position 8,994 of record NZ_JBHXKA010000184.1, on the reverse strand, counting down.
CCCTTCACGGCGCCGGAAGTCGCCGTACGGTTCCGCGACAAGTCCGTGCAGAAGCGCGAGATCCGCGCCGCCGGCATCGCCACGGCCGGAGCCGAGGTCATCGAGGACGTGCACGACGTCGCGGCGATCGACCGGCTCCCCTTCGAGCGGGCCGTACTGAAGCCGGTGGCCGGAGCGGCCACCGAGCGGACCTCCGTCGTCACCTCCGCGGCCGAGCTCCACCGGCGCAGCGGCGAGTACCGCAGGCAGGCCACCCCGCAACGCACCTTCGTCCTGGAGCAGTTCGTCCGCGGCGAGGAATGGATCGCCGACGGGGTCCTGTACGAGGGCGAACTGCTCTTCTGCGCACTCGGGCGGTACGGCGACCCCTGCCTCACGGCCGTGGACACCGGCAAGCCCCTGCACTTCCGCCACTTCGACCCGTCCGTCGACGGCTGGGCCCACGACCGGGCGCTCCCCGTGATCAAGGCCTCCCTGGAGGCCCTGGGCCTGCGGGACGGAATGTTCCACCTGGAGCTCTTCCACGACCCCGACACCGGCACGCTCACCTTCGGCGAATGCGCCGCACGCCGCGGCGGCGCCCTGGTGCAGGAGGTGGTGCAGGCCAAGTTCAACGTCGACCTGGCGCAGTGCGCCGTCCAGGTCGCCCTCGGCAGGAGGCCCGAACTCGACGTCAAGATCCGCCCCGCGGTCGTCGGCGGCGCCTACCTCACCGCGGGAGCCGGCCTGCTGCTCGACTGCCCCTCCGCCGCGGAGATCGCCGCCCTGCCCGGGGTGGAGTTCGTCCGGATCGAGCGGCCCGTGGGGGAGTACGCCCCCGAAGTCGCCGGAACGGGCCAGCGGATCGGCCAGTTCATGGTGATGGCGGACTCCGCCGAGGAGCTCCAGGACCGGTTCGCCGAGGTGTGGGACTGGTTCCGTACCAGGCTCGTGGTCGTCCCCGACGGCCTCAAGGGCCGCGAACTCCGCGAGCTGCAGCACGTCCTGCGACCCGGCGCCCGGTTCGGGGACGCACTGTGGCAGTGACGGCCGCCCCCGCGTCCGCGCCCCCGCCCGTCGGCGTGCGCAGGCTCCTCCCGGCCACGCAGGCGCAGCGGATCCTGACCGTCGCCACCTTCGCGAACAGCTTCGGCGGCGGCATGTTCACCACCGCGAGCGTCCTGTACTTCACCCGTGTCGTCGGACTACCGGCCGGCCGGGTCGCGATGGGCCTGTTCGGCGGGGCCATGGCGGGGCTGATCGCCGGAGTCCTGGTCGGACGGCTGGCCGACCAGTGGGGACCCAAACGCGTCCACATCTGCGTCATGCTCGGCGGCGGCGTTGCGATCTCCTGCTTCACCCTCATCGGATCGTTCTGGTCCTTCTTCGCGGTCTCCCTCGTCGCGGGAGCGGTCATCCCCGCCGACGAGGCCAGCAAGGCGCCGCTCATCCGCGGGGTCGCCGAAGGCAACCCGACCCTGTTCATCGGCTACCTGCGCTCGGTGACCAACCTCGCCCTCGCCTTCGGCTCCGTCGCGGCCGGCTTCGCCATCCAGATCGACAGCCGGCCCGCGTACCTGGCCCTCGTGGTGTGCCGCGCCCTCGCCTACGTGGGCTGCGGGCTCATCCTGCTGCGGCTGCGCCTGCCCGAAACCGCCCCGGACCCCGCCGAGGAGGCCGAGGAGAAGGACCGGGGCTGGGCCGCGCTCCGGGACCGCACGTACCTGAGCGCCACGCTGGTGAACGCGGTGCTGTCCCTGAACTACGCCGCCTCCGGCTTCCTGCTCCCGCTGTGGATCGTCGGCCACACCAGCGCACCCCGCTGGATGGTCTCCGCGGTACTGGTGCTCAACATGGCCTTCGTGGTGCTGCTCCAGGTCCCCGTGAGCCGGGGCGTGCACGACGCCAGGACGGCCGGCCGGCGCATGGCCTGGGCCGGCGCCGCCTTCGCCGCAGGCCTCATGCTCATGGCCTTCGCGGCCGGAACCTCCCCCTGGACGGCCTCGGCCCTGCTGCTCACCGGCATGGGCGTCTTCGCCTTCGGCGAGCTCTGGTACGCGGCCGCCTCGTACGAGTACTGCTTCGGCCTGGCGCCGGCCCGGCTGCAGGGCCAGTACGCCGGCGTGTTCGGACTGGGCAGCGGCGCCGTCGAAGCCGTCGCCCCCGCGGTGATGAGCCTGCTGCCCCTCGGGATGGGGCTGCCCGGCTGGCTGGCCCTCAGCGCGGTGCTGTTGTTCGCGGGCCTCGGCAGCGGGCCCCTCGTGACCTGGGCAGGTGGACGACGATGAATACGCAGAAGAAGAACCAGATGAACCAGACGAACCGGACGAGCCAGACGGGCCAGACGGGCCAGACGAACCAGACGGGCCAGACGGGCCAGACGGGCCAGGCGAACCAGACGGGCCGGACGACCCCGACCGTGGCCATCGTGGACGGCTATTCGACGGGGAACTTCCTCCTGCCGGCCTTCGCCCGGCTAGGCGTCGAGGCCGTCCACGTACAGAGCACCCCCGAACTCATAGCCCCCCTCGCGCCGCCCCGGCTCGCCGCCTACCGGGAAAACCTCGTCTGCGCGGATCCCGCGACCACGGCACGCGAGCTGGCCCGCCACCGCCCGCTGGCCGTACTCGCCGGAGCGGAGTTCGGGGTCCGGCTCGCCGACGAACTGAGTGAGCGGCTCGGGCTGATGACGAACGGCACCCGCCGCTCGGCCGCCCGACGCGACAAGTTCCTCATGATCGAAGCCCTGCGGGAGGCCGGGATCAGGTGCGCGCGCCAGCACCGGTCCGCCGACCCCGAAGAACTGCGCGCCTGGGCGGAGCGGGAGGGCGTCCACCCCGTCGTCGTGAAACCGATCAGCTCCTCCGGGGCGGACAACGTCCACATCTGCCGGGACGGCGACGCCGTCGTGCGGGCCGCGCGCTCGGTCATGTCGGCCAGGGACCTGTTCCAGCAGCCCAACACCGAGGCCCTAGCGCAGTCGTACCTCGACGGCACCGAGTACGTGGTGGACATGGCCTGCTCCCAGGGGGAGCGGTACGTGTGCGGAGTCTGGGAGTACCGCAAGCGGGACATCGGGTCCGGCCGCCGCATCTACGACCGGGACGTCCTGCTCGACCCGGGCCGGGAACCGGTCCCCGAGCTCGTCGCCTACGTGGACACCGTGCTGGAGGCCCTGGACATCCGGCACGGAGCGGTCCACGCCGAGGTCATCATGACCGCCTCCGGCCCGGTCCTGGTGGAGGTCGCCGCCCGCCTCAACGGCGGTCTGAACGCCGGGTTCCAGGAACTCTGCCTCGGCATCGACCAGTCCGCCGCCACGGCGCTGGCCTACGCACGGCCCGCGGAGTTCCGGCAGCGCTACGGCGGCCGGACGTACACCAAGCTCATCGAGGCCTTCGTCCACGACACCACGACCGCGCTGGACGGGATCGTCGAAGGCGTGGACGAGGCCGTGCTGGAGGAGATCACCGCGCTGCCCACCGTGCGCGACCTCACCGTGAAGTACCGCCCCGGCCGCCGGATCCGCCCGACGGTCGACCTGCCCAGCAGCCCCCTCACCGTCTACCTGGCCGACGAGGACCCGGCGGCCCTGGAAGCCGACTACAAGGCGATCGGCGAACTCAAGGAACGCGTGTACCTGCTGTCCCGGCCCGGAAGCGCGGAGCGCCCGGACACACCGTGACTCCACGACGCCGGAAGGCCGGTGCCCCGCTCCCGCATGTGCGATCTCCCTTGACCCCTCGGGCTGCTTCGGCCTAGCGTGATCAGCGGCGGTAGAAAGCGCTTTCTGCGCGCCATTCGAAGGCACCGAAAGAGAGCGCACACGTGAAGCCATCCCACCCGTCGATCACGACGCCGATCACGACGCCGATCACGACGCTGGCCACGGACGAGACCGGCTTCCTGCGGAACGGCAGCCCGCACCGGATCGTCTCCGCGGCCATCCACTACTTCCGGGTGCACCCCGACCTCTGGGCCGACCGCCTGCTGCGCCTGCGCGCGATGGGCGTGAACACCGTCGAGACCTACGTGGCCTGGAACGTCCACGAGCCCCGGCCCGGCGCTTTCGACTTCGACGGGCCGAACGACGTCGCGGCCTTCGTGCGGACCGCCGGCGACCTGGGACTCGACGTCATCGTCCGGCCGGGCCCCTACATCTGCGCCGAATGGGAGTTCGGCGGACTGCCCGGATGGCTGCTCGCCGACCGCACGATGCGGCTCCGCCGCCGCCACCCCGCGTACCTGGCCGCGGTCGACGCCTGGTTCGACGCCCTGGCCCCCGTACTGGACCCCCTGCTCGGCAGCCGGGGCGGCCCGGTGGTGGCCCTGGGCGTGGAGAACGAGTACGGCAGCTTCGGCAACGACACCGGCTATCTGGAACACCTCCGCGACGGCCTGGTCCGACGGGGCCTCGACTGCCTGCTGTTCACCACCGACGGGGCCGACCACGGGTTCCAGCTCGGCGGCCGCATCCCCGGCGTCCTGACCACCGGGACCTTCGGCTCGCGCCCCGAGAGCTCGCTCGCGACCCTGCGCACGTACCAGCCGCAAGGCCCGCTGGTCTGCGTGGAGTACTGGCACGGCTGGTTCGACCACTGGGGCGAGCCGCACCACACGCGCGACGCCCAGGACGCCGCCGCCACCCTGGACAGCCTGCTCGCCGCGGGTGCCTCGGTGAACATCTACATGGGACACGGCGGCACGAACTTCGGCTGGTGGAACGGCGCCAACCACGACGGAACCTCCTACCAGCCCGACGTGACGAGCTACGACTACGACGCCCCCGTCGGCGAAGCGGGTGAACTCACCCCGAAGTTCCACCTCTTCCGCGAGGTCATCGGCCGTCACACGGCCCCCGTCACCCACGAACCCCCCGCTCTGCCCCCGCGCGTGGTTCCCCGGACGCTCTCCGTGGAGGGACGCGTCTCGCTCGCCGACTCCCTGGACGCACTCTCCAAGCCCGTGCACCACGTCGAACCGCTCACCATGGAGGAAGCCGGCCAGTCCCTGGGCCTGATCCACTACCGCACCCGCCTGCGCGGGCCCCTGCCCGAGGCGGCCCTGCGCATCGACGGGCTGGCCGACCGGGCCCAGGTCTTCCTGGACGGACGGGAGATCGGACTCCTCGAACGGGACGAGCCGCTCGCGGCACTGGCCGTCGCCGTACCCGACGGGGGAGCGGAACTCGACATCCTCGTGGAGAACCAGGGACGCATCAACTACGGCCCCCTGCTGGCCGATCGCAAGGGCATCCGCGACGGAGTCAGGCTGGACAACCAGTACCAGTTCGGCTGGGAGACCAGGCCGCTGCCCCTCGATGACCTGTCGGGACTGGAGTTCGGCCACGCCGAGCTTCCGGACGGCCCGTCCTTCCACCGGGTCACCGTCGAACTGGACGCCGCTGCCGACGCGTTCATCGCGCTCCCCGGCTGGACCAAGGGCATGGTCTGGCTGAACGGCTTCGCCCTGGGCCGGTTCTGGGAGCGCGGCCCGCAGCTGACCCTGTACGCACCGGGCCCCCTGTGGCGCGCGGGCGGGAACACCCTGGTGATCCTCGAACTCCACCGGCCCGGGACCACCGTCGAACTCCGCGACGCACCGGACCTCGGGACGGAGGCGCCCGCGCCCATCCCCGTCTGGTAGCCCCGCCCGGTGCCGCCCGGTGCCGGACGGCCCGGGCCCGTGAGGGCCGGATGGGCCACGGTGCGGCGGCCCCCGGCCGCGTCGCCGCCGGGGGCGGTGCGGGCCCTGTCATCGTGGGCCACCGCATCCGTCTTCCCCGGGAGGTACCTCCGTGTCCCGACGTCCGCACGGCCGCTCCGGTCGGATCCGCCCGTCGCTGCGCCTGGCCGCCGCCACCGCCGTGTGCGGCGCCCTGCTCGCCGTCTCCGTGCAGCCCGCGCAGGCCGGAGCGGACCGCAATCCGCCGCCCGGGGCCGACCTCCACCAGGAACTGCGCGAGCTGGTGGAGCGGCCCGACGGACCGCCCGGGGTCATCGCCGTCCTCGGCGACGGCGACCGTACGCAGGTCTACCGGGCGGGCGTCGGCGACGTGGAGAGCGGCCGCCCGCCGCGGGCGACGGACCACATGAGGATCGCCAGCGTCGCCAAGGCCTTCAGCGGAGCGGTGGCCCTGCGGCTCGTCGACCGCGGCCGGCTGCACCTCGACGACACGATCGGCGAGGTGCTGCCCGGGCAGCCGGCCGCGTGGCACGAGGTGACGCTCCGTCAACTTCTCAACCACACCAGTGGACTGCCTGACTACTCAAGCTCCCAGCAGTTCATCGACATCATCTCCGCGGACCCCCGCCACCGCTTCGACTCCCGCCGCCTGCTGGAATTCGTCGCCGACGAGGACCTCGGCTTCCCGCCGGGCAGCCGCTACGCGTACTCCAACTCCGACAACATCGCCATCGCCCTCGTGGCCGAGGCCGCCACCGGACGCCGGTACGAGACGCTGCTGCGCGAGCTCGTCTACGAACCCCTGGGACTGCGGGCCACCAGCCTGCCCCAGGGATACCGGCTGCCCGAGCCCTACCTCCACGGCTACCAGATCGACCCGCAGGAGGGGCCCGTCGACGTCAGCGAGGCCGTGGGCGCCTCGGGAGCCTGGGCGTCCGGGGGCATCGTCTCGACGCCCAAGGACCTGACCGCCTTCATCCGGGGCTACGCGGGCGGCGCCCTCGTCTCGGAGCGCACCCGGCGCCAGCAGTTCCGGTTCATCCCCGGCGCCCTCTCCCAGCCCCCCGGCCCCGGCCGCACCGAGGCGGGCCTGGGGATCTTCCGCTACACCACGCGCTGCGGGACGGTGTACGGCCACACCGGCAACACGGCCGGCTACACGCAGCTCGTCGCGGCCACGGCGGACGGCCGCCGCTCGCTGACCTTCACCATCACCGCGCAGACCTCCCTGACCATCAACCCGGACCTGCTCGCACACGTCCGGGAGGTCCAGGAGGACTTCGTCTGCGCCCTGCTGCGCAAGAAGTGAGCCGGCGCCCGCACCCGTGACGGCCGCACCCATGAGCGGGGGCCCGCCCCCGAGCGGTTCCCGCGGGTGCGGGCTTCACCCCCATGGGGGAAGCTGGGAAGACCCCGGTGCTGCCGGCGGCGCGCAGAGTGGCAAGGAAGGTCTTCCGTGAACGTTTCCGCAGGTGGCGGCCCCGCACGCGCATCCCGGCGTACGGTGCGGAGAACGGCGACCCTGCTGTGCGCGGTGGCGGCTTTGACGGCCGCCCTGCTCCCGGCCGCCGCGCTCCCCGCCTCCGCGCGCACCGGCGCCGCGTCATCGGCCCGGACCCCGGATCCACAGGACCCGGTGGTGGTCGTCGACTGCTCCTCGCAGGCCCAGATGCGCCCCGCGGAGTACATCCTCGCCTGCGGCGACGGGAACAACCGGCTCGTCGGCCTCCGCTGGAACAGCTGGGGGCCGGGCAGCGCCACGGCCACCGGCACCGACATGGTGAACGACTGCCGCCCCTACTGCGCGGCCGGCCGTTTCCGCGCCTACCCGGTCACGGTGACCCTGAGCCGGCCGCAGGCCTGGCCGGAGCACCCCGATCTGCGGCGGTTCACCACGATCCGGCTCGTCTACACCGACACCGCACCTGAGCCGGTCGCCAAGGACGTGACCTACAAACTGGTCTACTGACGCGGACCCCGGGCTCCCCACGGGATACGGTCGGCCGCATGGACCTTGATCGACAAGGGTGGCGCCGGTGCCTGCTCGCCGGCGCGGTGTTCGCCGTCTGCATGGCCGGCACCACGCTGCCGACCCCCCTCTACGGGCTCTACCAGGAGAAGTTCGGCTTCTCCGCGCTGATGGTCACCGTGGTGTACGCCGTCTACGCCTTCGGGGTGATCGGCGTCCTGCTGCTGGCGGGCAACGCCTCGGACGCCGTGGGCCGGCGGCCGGTACTGCTGGCCGGTCTGGGTTTCGCCGCGGTGAGCGCCGTCTGCTTCCTGTGCGCCGACGGGATGCCCTGGCTGTACGCGGGACGGCTGCTGTCCGGCCTGTCAGCCGGCCTGTTCACCGGCGCCGCCACGGCCTACGTGATGGAGCTGGCGCCGCCCGGCGGCGCCGCCCGGGCCACGTTCGTGGCGACCGCCGCCAACATGGGCGGGCTGGGCTGCGGCCCGCTGCTCGCCGGAGTCCTCGCGCAGTACGCCTCCTGGCCGCTGTACCTGCCCTTCGTGGTGCACCTCGGCCTCGTGGCGGGCGCGGCAACCGTCCTGCTGAAGCTCCCGGAGACGGTGCGCGAGCGGCGCCCGCTGAGCACCGTACGACCGCAGCGGCCCGCCCTGCCCCCGCAGGTGCGGGCGGTGTTCGGGCCGGCCGCGATCGCCGCGTTCGTGGGGTTCGCCCTGTTCGGGGTGTTCACCTCCGTCAGCCCGGCGTTCCTCGCCGAGTCGCTGGACGTGCACAACCGGGCCCTGAGCGGGCTGGTGGTCGCACTGGCCTTCTTCGCCTCGACCGCCGGGCAGCTGGCCGTCGGCCGCGTCGGGGTGCAGCGGTCCCTGCCGCTGGGCTGCGCCGTGCTCCTCGCCGGGCTGGCGCTCCTCGCGGGCGCGCTGGTGTGGGACCTGCTGCCGCTGGTGGTGCTGAGCGCCCTCGTCGGCGGACTCGGGCAGGGGCTCGCCTTCCGCGGGGCCCTGTCCGCCGTGACCGGGGCCTCTCCCGCGGACCATCGGGCCGCCGTGATCTCCACCCTGTTCCTGGTGGCGTACACCGGCATCTCACTGCCCGTGATCGGCGTGGGACTCCTGGAGGGCCCCCTCGGGCTGGAGGGCGCCGGACTGGTGTTCATCGCCTGCATGGCCGTGCTCGTCCTGTGCGCGGGCGGCTACCTGCTCAAGCGCCCCGTACGGGACGCCGCGCATTGAGCGCGCGGGTCCGCCCGGCCCGGCCGCCGGCCGCGCGTGCGCCCGCGAGGACTCTCGCCGTGGCGGCGGGCGGGGGGGGGTCCCACCCGGCGAGGGGGTGGGGGGACGCCCACGGGGGGGGCGTGAGGT
>NZ_JBHXKA010000183.1:0-13034 GCF_042722885.1 Streptomyces sp. NPDC058401 | reverse complement strand
CGAACGACCCCTACTCGGCGGGGGCGGCCTCCGGCAGCAGTCCGGCCGCCTGCCGCTCCAGCACCAGGGCTCCGTCCACGAGCTCGGCGCAGGCGTCGAAGAGCTCCCGCCGACCCTGGGCATCCGCCGCGGGGTCCGCCGCGCGGGCCAGCTCCGCGAGCCGCGACCACTGGCGCCCCGAGTCGCGGAAGAGGGCGGCCGCCTCGGCGTGCCCGGCGAGGTCGAGGAAGTCCGCGTACAGCGGCCGGGTGGCGCCCGGGGCCGTCCATTCCTCCTCCAGGCAGGCGTACAGCCGCTGCGTGCCGAGCGCGAAGGCCTCGGGGGTGGCGAAGCGCCGCTCCCAGCCCGCCTTGGTGCTCGTGTCGCGCAGCTGCGCGGCGAACTTCTCCATGCCGGAGAAGCCGAAGTTGACGTCGAAGTGGTTGCCGAGCACCGGACCGGTGAGGCGGGAGACGGTGGCGGCGATCGCCGCGTCCAGGTCGGGTTCGCCGGCCGGCTTCCCGGTGGTCACCACCATCTGGTGGCGGCCCTTCTTGTGCCCGGACCAGGCCGCACCGAACTCCTCGCGGCCGATCGCGTACGGGCCGCCCGCCCCGTCCAGACCGGCTGCCGGGTCGTCGACCCGGAAGGTGTCCCCGTCGTAGCCGACCAGGGCCACCACGTACGAATCGGCGGCGGCCAGTTCTGCCACCGGGGCGGGTCCGTGCCAGGGCAGGGCGGACCGGTCGACGGTGCAGAACACCGGCGCCCCGGCGTCGAGCGCGGCCTCGACCCGGTTCCAGCGGGGCTTGGCGCTGCGCGTGGCCTCGTACGGGATGCGCAGGCGGCCGAGGGCGACCTGGACCCAGGGGTCGGGGTGGGCCTGGGCGACGATCGTCGGGATCGGCGGCCGGCCGGCGTACTCGAACACGAAGTACATGAAGCCGATACCGCCCGCCAGGCCCGCGACCAGGGCCTCTTCGTGCACGCTGCCGAGCGCGTGCCGGATCAGCGTGGCCTCGCGGTGGTGTCCGGGGGCGAAGTCTTCATATACGAGCGCAGTCATGCGGTCAGCGTAGCCGCGCCGCGGACCGTCGGCCGCGACGCGAGTTCCTGTACAGTTGTCCAGGAAGTTGGAGGAGCCGTCCTCCGGCTCATCGCGCCCCCTGGGAGGTGGCCGTGCACACGGTCGCAACGATCCTCATCGGCCTCGTCGCCGCGCTGCACGCCTACTTCCTGGTCCTGGAGATGTTCCTGTGGCAGCGGCCGCCCGGCCGCGCACTGTCCGGCTTCGACGCCGACACCGCCCGCCTGACCGCCCCGCTCGCCGCGAACCAGGGCCTCTACAACGGATTCCTCGCCGCCGGCCTGGTCTGGTCCCTGGTGATCGACTCGCTCGCCACGCAGATCTTCTTCCTCGTCTGCGTGATCGTCGCCGGGGTGTACGGGGCCGCGACCGCCAACCGCCGCATCCTCCTCGCCCAGGCCCTGCCCGGAGCCCTCGCCCTGGGCGCGGCACTGCTCGCCGGATGACCCCGCGCACCGACGGGGGGACCGACGGGCGGACCGGCCCGCGGACGGACCCGCAGGCCGACCCGCAGGCCGACGGGCGGACCGCCCCCCGGACCGACCCGCGGACCGCCCGCACCAAGGAGCGGCTGCGCGAGGGCCTCCTCGCCGAGTGCGCGGACCGGCCGCTCGGCGAGGTCAGCGTCTCGGCGGTGGTCCGCCGGGCCGGCGTCGGCCGGGCCACGTTCTACCTGCACTACGAGGACCTCACCGCGCTCGCGGTGGACGCGTGCGCCGACGTCGTCCACGCGGCGGTCGACGCCCTGCACGCCTGGCAGACGGATCCGTCCGCCCTCCCCCCGACCCGGCCCCCGGCCGCACTGGCCGCCTTCCTCGGCGACGCGGCCGGCCGGGCACCGCTCTACCGCACCCTGCTCCTGCCGGGCGGCGGCGGCCCGCTCGGCGAACGCCTCTACCGGGAACTGCGCGCCCGCAGCCGGGCCGAACGCGCCGCGGTGGGCGCCCCGCGCCCCGAACTGGTGGCTTCGGCGGTGGCCGCCACCTTCACGGCCGTGCTCGCGGACTGGCTGCACGGCGACCTGCCCGGCGACCTGGCGGACCCGGCCGCGCTGGCGGACCGGATCTGGCCGCTCCTCATCGCCCTGCACCGGGCGGGATGACCCAGGCCATCAAGACGACCGGCACCGTCACCGTGACACCGGACGCGCGCCCACGCTAGTGGCCGGTAGGACCGTCTTCCGCCGTCAGCCCGGTCTCGGCCATGACCCGGGCGACGGTGTCCTCCAGCGAGTGCTCCGTCCCGATGACGCTCTCCCAGTCGCCCGGCAGCAGGTCGAGCGGCCGGTACCACTCGCGCATCTGCGCCTCGCCGACCTCGGCGCCCTGCGGCTTGCCCGCGTGCCGCCGCAGGGTCTCGTCGAACGGCACGTCCAGGTAGTAGAAGTGCGTCGGCCCGCGGTGGGCGCGGCACAGGGCGTCGAGCATGGGGCCGTAGCGGTCCGCGTAGAGGATCCCCTCGACGATCACGTGGAAGCCGTGGTCGAGCGCGTAGCGGGCCACGCTGCCGATGAGCCCGATGTTCGCCGCACCCGGCGTGTCCCGCTCGCGCAGGACGACGCGGCGCAGGTTGTCCTGGCCCACGAGCGCGAGGCCCCGCCCGTGGCGGTCGCGGATGCCCTCCGCCACGGAGGACTTGCCCGCGGCGGAGTTGCCGCGCAGCACGATCAGCCGGGTGTCCGGCGTGCCGGTCATCATCCGGCCCACGCTACCCGCCCGCGCCGGACGCGCGTGGGCCCCGCCGGAAGATCCGGCGGGGCCCACGTCACGGACCGGGCTCGTGAAGCGGCGCTAGCCGATGGGGACCACCTGCTCCGCCTGGGGCCCCTTCGGGCCCTGCGTCACGTCGTACTCGACCTTCGCGCCTTCCAGCAGCTCCTTGAAGCCGGTGCTCTGGATTGCGGAGAAGTGCACGAACACGTCGGGACCGCCGTCGTCCTGCTGGATGAAGCCGAACCCCTTCTCAGAGTTGAACCACTTCACGATGCCAGTTGCCATCTGTACTGATCCTTCACAACGTTCCACCGGCCGCACACACGGCCGGTCCCGATCCTGCCCATTGATCGCCCCGAGCACACGCCAAGCGCGGCCAACCGGGGTGCTTCCGGATATTCGAACTTTCCTCCGCCCCGTCCGTGAATCGGGGGAGCAGGCCTTCGCGCGGGCCCCGGCAAGGGGCCCGGCGGGGCGCTCCGGAGGAGTCTTCGAGAGGGGACGGACATGGGCGAGCTCGCGACGTTCCGGGTGCCGGCTCGGATCACGGGAACGACGGCGGACATCATGCTCGGCGGGGCGATGGTCCGCGCCTGGCAGCGCGACGGGATCTTCCAAGTGGCCGCCGACGGACGGCAGGAGGCCCGTACGCGGGCCGCGCTGGCGGCGAGCCGGCGGTTCTTCGCCCGGCCCGCCGAGGAGAAGGCCCGCTACCTCAACGACACCTCGTACAGCGGGTACACCGCCTCGGGCGAGGAGGTGACGGCCGGCCGGCCGGACGCCTCGGAGATCTTCACCATCACCCCCGACATCGCTCCGGCCGAGGCCGGGGGCCTGCCCTGCCACGGCCCGGTCCCCTGGCCCTCCCCCGGCTACCGCGCGGCCATGGAGGCCTACCTGGCGGGCGTCGGCGGGCTCGGCGAGCGGCTGCTGCGGCTCGTGGCCCTCGGGCTCGGCCTCGGGCCGGCCGGCATCGACCGGCTCGCGGGCCCGACCCGCGGCGGCTGGCACCACATGCGCGTGCTGCGCTTCCCCGCCGCCGGGCGGACGTCGGAGCGCGGGATCGGGGCCCACACCGACTACGGGCTGCTCGTGATCGCCGCGCAGGACGAGGTGGGCGGGCTGTTCGTGCGGCCTCCGGTGACGGGAGAGGACCGTCCGCGCAACTGGCTGCCGGGCGAGAGCACGGCGGGCTTCGCCGAGGACCGGCCCGGCTGGACCGCGGTGCGGCCCGTGCCGCGGGTGCTGACGGTGTTCCCCGGGGACATCCTCCAGTTCGTGACCGGCGGCGCCCTGCTGTCCACTCCGCACCGGGTGCGGCTGGCGGACCGGGAGCGGTACGCCCTCGCCTACTTCCACGAGCCGCGCTTCGGTGCCCGGATCCGCCCCCTCGACCCGGCGCGGGTCCAGCAGGGCGGGTACGGCGGCGCGGAGGCCGCGGTGATCCACTACGGGGAGCACTTCACCCGGATGTTCATGCGGTGCTATCCGCAGCGGGCAACGACGCGGCGGATCGAGAGCCAAGGGCTGCTGCGGCACCTCGCCTCGGCCCGCTGAGCCGGCAGCCCAGGCAGTCGGCGTGGCCGGAGTGCGCGACGGTGTCGCGGACCCGCCAGTCCCACTGGCTCTCCGGCCGGGGACCGCTCGGCTTGCCCCAGCCGGCGAGGTGCAGCGCCCAGGTGACGAGGGCCGCCGCCCCGACGACCCCCAGGCCGATCCAGATGCCGGGGGTCCAGGCGGCGCACACGGCCGCGCCCGCCCCCGCGGTTCCCACCAGGGCGATCGCGGTGCCGGTCCATCCCGCCACCGTGTGGCCGAGGTCCACGTGGCCGTGAGCGCTCATCGTTCTCCCCTGCTTCGTCTGCTTCGTCGGTTCAGTAGGCTCGAATGGCGTTCTCTTACGGAGAAAGCCATTTATCTCACGAGCTAAGTAACTTAGATGCTAAGGAGTAACCGCGTGCAGGGCAAGCCCCGCCCCGCGGCCACGGTCCAGGAGGCGCTGACGCGCATGGACCGGTACGTCGCTCTCGGCATCGTCGGCCAGCAGGAGGTGGCGCAGCTCCTGGGGCTGAACGTCACCGATCTGACCTGCCTCGGCCACATCCTGGGCGCAGGTGAGGACCCGCTCGGTGCGGGCGACCTCGCCGAGCTGACCAACCTCACCACCGGTGCGGTGACCGGGGTCCTCAACCGCCTGGAGCGCGCCGGATACGCGAGCCGCCAGCCCGATCCCGCCGACCGGCGCCGCGTACGGGTGGTTCCGGAACCGGCCGCCGCCGCACGGATCTTCGCCGTCTACGAGCCCTTCTACGCCCGGCTCGGCGCACTGTTCGCCGAGTACACCCCCGACGAGATCGCCGTCATCGCCGACTGGTTCGGGCGGGCGACGGCCGAGGTCACCGCCCATCTGGACCGGGTACGGACCGGGGAACTCGGGCCCGTGGCCCCGTAGGCCCGATGGTAAAATTCGCCTTTTGGAGACGTTCGCGTCGCGCTCCCGATCATCTTGACCAAACATTTCGCCCCACCATTTTTGACACGCGTCTCACGGAAGGTTCTGCATGAAGAACCCGTCACCTCATGGGCGCTTCGGCATCAAGCCCGGAGCGAAGGCAGGCCCGAAGGGCGGTGCGAAGGGCGGCGGGAAGACCCCGCGGACCCTCGGCCCCCAGGGCGAGTACTCAATGCCCCGGACGACCACGCCGGCGCTGCCGCCGGTGGAGTCCTTCTCGGAGCTCGGCCTGCCCCCTGAGCTGGTGACGACGATGGCCGACCAGGGGGTGGCGGAGCCGTTCCCCATCCAGGCGGCGACCCTCCCCAACTCCCTGGCGGGCCGCGACATCCTCGGCCGCGGGCGGACCGGCTCGGGCAAGACCCTCGCCTTCGGCCTGGCCATGCTGGCCCGTACGGCGGGACAGCAGGCCGATCCCAAGCGGCCGCTCGCACTGGTCCTCGTACCGACCCGCGAACTGGCGCAGCAGGTGACCGAGGCCCTGGCCCCGTACGCGCAGGCCCTGAAGTTGCGCATGGCCACGGTCGTCGGCGGCCTGTCGATCGGCAAGCAGACGGGCGCGCTGCGCACCGGCGCCGAGATCGTCGTGGCCACCCCGGGGCGGCTCAGCGACCTCATCGGGCGGCGCGACGTGCACCTGGAGCGCGTGAAGATCGTCGTCCTCGACGAGGCCGACCAGATGTGCGACATGGGCTTCGTGCCGCAGGTCACCGAGATCCTCGACCAGTGCCACCACGCCGGCCAGCGGATGCTGTTCTCCGCCACGCTGGACCGCAACGTGGACGCGCTCGTCCAGCGGTACCTGAAGGACCCGGTCGGGCACTCCGTGGACCCGCAGTCCGCTTCGGTGTCCACGATGGACCACCACGTGCTGCACATCCACGCCGCCGACAAGGTCTCGGCCGCGACCGAGATCGCCGCGCGCGAGGGCCGGGTGCTGATGTTCCTGGACACCAAGCACGGGGTCGACCAGTTCGTGAAGCACCTGCGGGCCATGGGCGTACGAGCCGAAGGGCTGCACAGCGGGAAGTCGCAGCCGCAGCGCACCCGGACGCTGGGGCAGTTCAAGGACGGCCTGCTGAACGTCCTGGTCGCGACCAACGTCGCCGCCCGCGGCATCCACATCGAGGACCTCGACCTCGTGGTCAACGTGGACCCGCCGGCCGACAGCAAGGACTACCTGCACCGGGGCGGCCGCACCGCGCGGGCCGGCGAGTCCGGCAAGGTCGTCACCCTGGTCACGCCCAACCAGCGGCGCGACATCGTCCGGCTGATGGCCGACGCCAAGATCCGGCCGACCATCACCCAGGTCCGCTCCGGCGAGGCCGCGCTGAGCCGCATCACCGGTGCGAAGGCCCCCTCGGGCGTGCCGCTGGCCGGCGCCGCGGCCACCGATGCCAAGGGCCGGCCTTCGGGCTCGGACCTGGGCTTCCGCGGGATCGGCACCCGGCCCGGGCGGCCCGGCAAGGGCAAGGAGTCCCGCAAGACCATCGAGGCCCGGCAGGCCGCCGAGGCCCGTGCGGCGGCGCGGGTGCGGCGCGGCACGAAGTAGCACGCCGGGAGGGCCGGGACCGCGGGTGCGGTTCCGGCCCTCCGGTGTGTCCCGGGCGGCTCAGGAGCCGACCGCGGTCCGCCTCAGCAGCCGCTGCGCCGCCGCGTTGCGGACCCGGCGGGTCCGGGCGCCCGCGGCGAGCAGCCGCAGGGCCTGGTCCGCGTGCAGGTACTGGGCCGCCGTGCGCTGGCACCAGTCGGAGGCGGCGAGGAGCTCCGCCGCGGACCAGGGCTCGCCCCGCGTGACGGCCTTCAGCAGGGTCCACTCGCGCAGTCGGCGGGCAGCAAAGGTGCGGCCGCCCAGGGCGGCGCCGATGGCCTGCGCCCAGGCCGGGAAGGCCTCGTCGGCCAGCAGCCCGGCCGCCCGCCGGTCGAGGTGCGTGACCACCGCGCTCTCTGCCATCACCAGGTCCGGGTCGCGCAGGACGGCGGCCACGGCCTCGGCTTCCCCGGGCTGACCGGAGACGGCTGCCAGGTTCTCCAGGTGCCGGGCGTAGCGCCAGTGCTCGGACGGCCCGTTCGCCGACACCGCGCCCGTCGTCCCCTCGGTCCGGCGGTCCGGGCCGCCTTGGCGTATCTGGTGCTCGCTTCTCCCCATGCTGCCATTCCACACGACACCGGTGAACGGCGAGTTGTCAGGGTGGCATCAAGCTCCCGTGAGGCGGCGACGGTGGGGACGGCGAGGGCTCAGCGGAGCCGGTCGTCCCGCATCTGCGCAGGTCACAGGACCATTACGTGATCACGGTCCGGCTTGTGCCGCATCGGTGACGCCCTGTGAGATGGAGCGGAACCAAGAGCATGGGCGGGGGCCTGACATGACGGAACCGGCGGATTTTCTCGCGCGACTGCGCGCGGACGGACAAGACCAGGGGCGGGACCAGGGGCGGGGCGAGAGCCGGAGCCAGGACCGGGGGCAGGACCGGGGGCAGGGCCAGGACCGGGGGCGGGTCCCGCGCTGGGCACAGGGCCAGGACCAGGGGCAGGTCCCCCGCTGGGCGCAGAGCCAGGACCAGGACCCGCGCGGGGCGCAGAACCAGGAGCCGGCCCAGCTCCCACACCGGGCTCAGGGCCCGGATCAGGGCCAGGTCCTGCAAGGGGCTCAAAGCCAAGATCAGGGCCAGGTCCTGCACTGGGCGCAGAGCCAGAGCCAGGACCAGGACCAGAGCCAGGTCCCGCAAGGGGCTCAAAGCCAGGAGCAGGACCAGGACCGCGGAGCGGCCTTCCACGCCGACCAGCGCCGACGGCGCGCAAGGCGTCTGTCCGTCGGAGCGGTCGCCGCCCTGGCGCTCGCCGGTGTCACCGCGTGGCTGGTGACCGCCCCGGAGGAACGATCCGACGGCAAGCCCGGCGCCGCCGCGCTCGACGAGCAGGCGTGGCCCGATGACTGGCCGGCCACGACGGGCCTGCCGCTGCGCGGCTCCCCCGCCCGCACCTGGGCGACCGAGAAGGAAGAGCTCCCGCTGCCCGCGGCCACGGCGGTCGGTGCGATCCCCAAGGAGAAGGTCTCCGACGGACTGCGCCGGGCCCGGGAGTTCCTGGTCGCGGCCAATCTGGATCCGGAGGTGCTCCAGGGCGCCTGGCCCGCCGACGCCATGGAGCTGCTCGATCCGCTGCAGCCCGCCCGCGCCGAGCTGACCGAGCACCTGCGCGAGCCGGGGCTTCCGGACGCCGACCCCACCGAGCTGTTCACCCGCTTCGACCCGGCCCGGCTTACTCCCGCCCTCGGCGGCATCAGGGTGCGCGGCCGGATGACCTACGAGGCCGGCGGCGCGCCGGGGCAGATCACGATCCACGCCGACTACACCTTCGTCTACGCCGTGCGGCGCGTGGCCCCGCGTCCGGAACCGGGGCCCGCGCCGGGCACGGAGGAGGTGGCGCGGGTGGTCGTACGGAGGCAGCTCGTGCTGCTCTACGCCGCGTCCGAGTCCCCCGGTGTGACGGCCGGGAAGCTGGTTCCGGCCGGGTACCGCCGCCAGCTCGGCAACCACGACTGCGGCACGGTCGACGGTTTCGTCCACCCCTACTTCTCCAGGGAGGCGGCCGCCGCCGCGCGGCCGTGGCCCGTGGTCGACCCGTACGACGACAGCAAGGACATCCCCGACGGGCGGCCGAGCTGCACCGTCCCGTCACGCACCTGACCCCACCCGCCCCACCGGTCCCGCTGCCCCGCGCTCAGCCCCCGTGGCTCTCGTATCCGCCGGAGCCCTGGTCGTTCGCGTGCCCCGGCTCCGGGAGCGCGGCGCCGGTCTCCAGGAGGGTCTTGAGGCTGGACGCGAGCATCGGCCAGGCGCGCCCGCACATGCCGATGAGGGTGCCGCCCGGTTCGAAGCCCTCGTGGAGGATCGTGAGCCGGGCGAGCGTGTCACCGACCGGCTCGATCTCGTACGTCACCTTCGTGCGCCGCTCGCGGGCCAGCTCGGCGCGCAGCTCCTCGGCGACGCCCACGGAGGCGGCCCACTGCGGGGTGAAGGTGTGCCAGGTGTAGGAGAGCAGCCGCTCCGGTACGCACTCCAGCACCACCTGCTCCGGATCGCTCGTCCGCGCCCCGCGCTCCACCCAGGCCATCGTCGAGCCCACCCGCCAGTCGGTCTCGAAATCGAGCCCCCAGTAGCGGCGGGTGAACGCGGGCTCGGTCAGGGCCTGCCACACGCGCGCGGGGTCGGCCTGGACGTAGACGGTGTAGGTGATCGCAGTCTCGCTCATCCCCTCATGCTGCGGGACCGGGACCCGCGGACCGGGGATTGAGCCGCTCCGCGCTCACCAGTGGCAGCCCTCCGCGGGGAGTTCCGTCGGCGGGGTGCGGGGCGGCGCCGGGAGGGAGAGCTGGGCGCGGGCGGTGTGGACGGCCGCGAGTTCCTCGTGGCCCGCCGGGCCCCAGTCGCTGAGCTCGCGGACCTGTTCGGGGGTGGCCAGCAGCCGTGCGTACGCCGGGTCCGGGCCCGGGGGCAGCGCCGTGAGCCGGGCCGCGGTGCGCGGGTGGGCGCCCTGGTCGGCGTACCGGTACCCGAGCGGGAGCGCGCCCGCGGTGCGGCCCGCCGTCGGGGGCGGGAGGTGGGCGGCGCCGGTGGCGCGGGCGACGAGCAGCAGGACGCGCCCGTCGGGGGCGAAGAGCCAGCCGGCCGGATCGCGCGGCGTCAGGTGCGCGGGGGCGGGGCCCGGGTGCCAGGTGCCGTGCAGCGGGACGCGGCGGCTGCGCAGGACGCCGAGCCGGTCCAGGGCGGTGGGGGTGGTGGGGCGGCCGTCCTCCAGCAGGGCGGCGCCTCCTCCGTTGATCCGGGCCCGGAGCGCGGACAGGGCGCGGCGGGCGTCGCCCGCGTCCATCAGGGCGGGCAGCTCGGCCGGCTCGGCGAAGTGGACGGCGGTGATCTCCTGGGCGGGGAGGCGGACGGAGTCGATGCGGTCCCGGGTCCAGGTACCGCCGTCGAAGACGTAGAGGATCTCGCCGGGGAACCCCATCCCGGGCGGCATGCCTGGCGCGTCGGCCGGGATCCAGTCGACGGCGAGACCGCGCGGGTAGCGGCCCTCGACGCCGAGCTCCTCGTGCACCTCGCGGGCCGCCGCGGCGGCGGGCGCCTCGCCGGCGTCCACGGCGCCGCCGGGCAGCAGCCGGTCGGGCCGGTAGTCGACGCTCTGCACGAGGACACGGCCGTCGGCATCGGTGACGAGGACGACGGCCCCGGTCCAGAGGGTGGCGCGGGAGGCCCCGTACTCCTCGGGGGTCATCCACGTGCCCGTGCGCTCGGTCACGTCCTCGTCGGTCAGCTGCGGCATCGGACTCCATTCACCGTAGGGGCACCGCGGGGGCGCCGTGCTGCCCCGTCGCGCCGGCAGCGCGGCCATCGCGCGGGCCTCGGCGGGGCGTTCCGCACGGGTGGCCCCGCGGGCTGTGCAACAGCGCGGACGTCCCCCGGGTTACGGAGATCAACACATTCCCCTTTGCCACCCCTATACCTCCTTATTACCTGGTTACACGGATCTTGCTACGTTCCCGGAGCGGACTGGCGGCATGAAAACCGCCGGTCCGACCACTTCACCGGACCGAGGAGAGACCCAGACATGCGACGCGCACCCCGCAGGGGCACCCGGGCGGCCACCGGAAAGCGGTGGACGGTCCCGGCCGTGGCCGGCGTGGCGGGCGGCGTCGCGGTCCTCGGATTCGGTGGGCTGTACGCCGCGGGCCTGCTGCTGGCGGGCGACGACATAGCCGCCGGTACGAAGGTGCGCGGGATCGACATAGGCGGGATGAGCCGCGCCGAGGCCCGGCAGACCCTGAACCGTGCGCTCGGCCCGTCCGCCGCGTCCCCGCTGGCCCTGCGGATCGGGGAGCGGACCGAGCAGGCCCAGCCGGCGACGCTCGGCCTGTCCCTGGACACCGGCGCCACCGCGGACCGGGCGGCCCGCTCCGGTTCCGACCCCGTCAGCGTCATCGGCCGGCTGTTCTCTTCCGGCGATCCCGCCGTGGAGCCCGTGGTCCGGCTCGACGAGAAGGCGGCCCGCTCCGCCCTGGACGGGCTCGGCGCGAAGACCCGGCAGGAGGCCCGGGAGGGCTCGGTCTCCTTCGAGAAGGGCAAGGCCAAGGCGGTGGCCCCGGTCACCGGTACCGAGCTCGACGTCGACGGCTCCCTCGGCGTGCTCCGCTCCTCCTACACCCGTCCCGCGGACGCCGGGCCCGTCGTGCTCCCCGTCAAGACCACGGAGCCCCGCATCGGGCAGCAGGAGACGGAGCGGGCGCTGAAGGAGTTCGCCGAACCCGCGGTGTCCGCGCCGGTGACCCTGACCGTCCAGGGCAAGCGCATACCCGTCGGCCCGGCCGTCCTCGCCAGGCACCTGAGCCTCAAGGACGACGGCCGGGGCCGCCTCGCGCCCGGCCTCGACGCCAAGGCCCTGCTCGCCGACCCGAAGCTGGCCGGTCCGCTGCGGCAGGCCATGCCGGGACCCGTCGAGGCGAAGCTGCGTACGGACTCCGCCGGGGCGGTCTCCGTCGCCGAGGAGGGCCGGGCCGGACGCCGGGTCGCCGAGGGGGGCCTCTCCGCGGCCGTACTGCCGCTGCTGACGCGGGCGGGCGCGGCGGAGCGTACGGGCGAGGTCGCCACGGAGGAGGTCCGGCCCACGCTCACCCAGGACACGGTCGGGCAGCTGGGCATCAAGGAGGAGGTGTCCTCCTTCACGGTCGACTTCGAGAAGGCCCCGTACCGCACGACGAACATCGGGCGGGCCGCCGAGCTGATCAACGGCTCGCTCGTGCTGCCCGACGAGACGTGGAGCTTCAACCGGCGCGTCGGTGAGCGCACGAAGGAGAACGGTTTCGTCGACGGCCTGATCATCAACAACGGCCAGTACGAGAAGGCCTCCGGCGGCGGTGTTTCGGCGGTGGCCACCACGGTCTTCAACGCGATGTTCTTCTCCGGGGTCAAGCCCGTCGAGTACGGCGCGCACTCCTTCTACATCGAGCGCTACCCGGAGGGCCGCGAGGCCACCGTGGCCTGGGGCAGCCTGGACCTGCGCTTCGCCAACGACTCGGGCAAGGCCCTCTACATCCAGGCCGAGGCGACCGACACCTCGGTCACCATCACCTTCCTGGGGACCAGGCAGTACGACGAGATCCGCGCGGCCAAGGGTCCGCGGACGAACGTCAAGCCGCCCGCCACCCGCACGGGCACCGGCCCGAAGTGCGAACCGCAGTCCCCGCTGGAGGGCTTCGACGTCGCCGTCGACCGGGTGTTCGTGAAGGGCGGGCAAGAGGTCAAGCGGGAGACGATGAAGACCCGTTACACGCCGAGGGACAGTGTGACCTGCGGCTGATCCCTCCTCTCGGGGGATCCGGGCCACCCGTGCGGGTGAGCGCGTACGGGGGCGCGGGCATCCGTCGGGCAGGGTGGGCGGATGGAGTCGCGCCGGGGACCGTGGATGCCCCTGATGATCGTCGCGCTGGCCTTGGCGGCCGGGTGTGTGACCGGATGTGTGACCGTGGGTCCGGCCGGGCCGGGGGCCGGGTCCGGGAGCGAGAACGGGAACGGAGCACGGTCCGTGCCGACGGAGATGCGGACGGCCCTCCCGGGACCGGCGGCGGAGGCCCGGCCGCTGGGGACGCTGCCGGAGGTCGCAGCGGATCCGGATGCGGATCCGGATGCGAACGCGGATCCGGATCCCGTGCCGGGTGCCTCGACTCCCCGGCCCGGGAGCGCAGTTGCTC
>NZ_JBHXKA010000182.1:0-13038 GCF_042722885.1 Streptomyces sp. NPDC058401 | reverse complement strand
CGTGCAGACAGCAGCGGCCCAAACCCAGCCCCTCCGGCGTTTGAGGAGCGGGGTCTGGGGCGGAGCCCCAGGGGCTTTCAGCCCGTCCGGCGTTTGAGGACCGGGGTCCGGGGCCGGGCCCCGGGGAACGGGCGAAGGGCGGGGCGGGGAGACGGCCCCGCGCAGCGGAACAGGCGCGGCGGAGCGGCCGGGCCGGGTCACGACAGGGTCAGCGTCAGCACCGCCGTGTAGGCGCCGGGCGGGGTGTACGGGGGCACCTGGAGGGTGACGCCCGCGTCCACGGTGAAGGTGCCTCCGACGAGCGCGGCGTCTCCGGTGGAGGCCAGGACCGCCCCGTCCGGCCCGACGGTGCCCGCGCTCCCCGGGACGCACGCGCTGGGGCTGCCGGGCGCGGCCGTACACGTCGGGGTCCAGCTCAGGGAGGCGCCCGGGATGCGGAGTCCGCCGGAGCCGGTGAAATCGGTGACCTTGCCGATCAGGGACCACCCGGCCGGCCCGCCGCGGGCGTCCTTCACGGTGACGGTGCCGATCCGGCCGGCCGCCGCGCCGCCGTCCCCGTACGGGACCGCGGCCAGGGTCACGGCGTCGCCCTCCTGGGTCATGCCGAGCTCGCCCGGCTGGACGACGGCCGTCACCGTCTGGCTGCCCGCCGGCAGCGGGGCGGCGGTGATCACGGTGTACGCGGCCGGGCCGGAGCCCCGCTCCGGGGTCCAGACGGCGCCCTCGTAGGCCACGACGGCGGTGGTCGCCCGGTCCGTGACCGGCAGCTCCGCGAGGACCACGCCGAGCTCGTCCGCCTTCGCGGTGACCCGGTCGGCGGTCTCCGCCGTACCCGCCCGGCCGGCCACGGTGACCTGGGCTCCGGGGACGAACCCGGCTCCGGTGACCTTGACCTTGGCGCCGGGACCGCCCGCGGCCGTGCCGAGCGCGACGGCGCGCAGGTTGGCCGTCGGGAGCGGGCTCGCGGTGATCCGCTGCGCCACCGGGGCTCCGCCGGGGAGCGGCAGCGGCAGCGGCCCCGGAGACGACGGGTCCGACGGGGCAGGCACCACAGGCACGGAAGCGGAAGCGGAAGCGGAAGCCGATACGGAGGGCTTCGGGCTCGGATCCGGTCCCGGCGCCGCGCCCCCGGCGACCGCGCACACGGTGTCGAGTTCGAGCAGATGGCCGGTGTGCAGGGTGTAGCCGCCCGGGGCCAGGGTGATCTCGCCGGGAGCGGTGACGGTGAAGGTGCCGGTCATGGTGACGGCGGGCAGCACCCCGCCCGCCTCGACGGGGTCGTTGCGCTTGGCTCCGACGACGGTGACCTCGCCCTGCTGCGCGCCGCCGAGGACGATCCGCCCGGTCGG
The DNA here is from genome assembly GCF_042722885.1 of Streptomyces sp. NPDC058401. NCBI lineage: Bacteria > Bacillati > Actinomycetota > Actinomycetes > Kitasatosporales > Streptomycetaceae > Streptomyces > Streptomyces sp. NPDC058401. The sequence continues at coordinate 11,689 of NZ_JBHXKA010000182.1, read as the reverse complement.
GGTGAGGACGTCGCCGGGCAGCGCCACGGAGAGCGGGTTCAGGGCGGGGGTCCGGGCCACCTGGTAGGTGACGGTGACGGTGTCGCCCACGCGCGGGGCCGCATCGTCCACGGTGACCCGGGCGGTGGTGGGCCCGTCGGCCGGCGGCAGTCCGGCTTCCTGCGGAGGCAGGCAGTGCGTGGGGAACTCGACCTGCCCCGGCGGCGTCTCCCCCTCCGCGGCGGCGGGTGTGCTCAGCGCGCCCCCGGTCGCCGCGGCCAGTACCGCCATGCCGACGGCCGCCGACCATCCTCTGTGCCGCGCCGATGTCCGCACTGACCGCCCCCTGGGATCCCGTACCCCGCCAGGGGGCCATTCACGAGCGGGCGGGGGGATAAGTCAATGCACGGACCCGGCAACAACTGATGTCCCATCAGGAGATGGCAGGATGATGCCGGATGCGATGCCTGGCGCGGTACCGGACACGACGCCCGCCGCGGTACCCGGCACCGTGGCGCGGAAGGTCCGCCGGTAGGCCGTCGGGCTCACGCCGAGCGCCGCCTGGACGTGCTTGCGCAGGGACTGCGCCGTCCCGAAGCCCGCTTCCCGGGCCACGTGTTCCATGGGCAGGTCGGTCTGCTCCAGCAGCGCCCGGGCCCGCTCCACCCGCTGCCCGACGATCCATTCGCCCGGGCTGAGCCCCGACTCCTCGCGGAACCTGCGCGTGAAGGTCCGTACGGACATCGCCTCCTGCCGGGCCAGGTCCGTCAGCCGCAGCGGTTCGTGCAGCCGGTCCAGGACCCAGGCGCGGGCCGCGGTGGTGGCCGACCGCTGCGGCTGCGGCACCGGCCGCTCGATGAACTGCGCCTGCCCGCCCTCGCGGTGCGGGGGTACGACGGTGCGCCGGGCCACGTCGTTGGCGACGGCCGCGCCGTGGTCGCGGCGCACGATGTGCAGGCACAGGTCGATCCCGGCGGCGACTCCGGCGGAGGTGAGCACGTCCCCGTCGTCGGTGTAGAGCACGTCCGGGTCGACCAGTACGGCCGGGAAGGTGTCCTGGAAGTGCGCGGCGGCGGACCAGTGGGTGGTGGCCCGGCGGCCGTCCAGGAACCCGGCGGCGGCGAGGACGTACCCGCCCGTGCAGATGGAGACGAGCCGGGTGCCGGGCCTGATGTGCGCGAGGGCGGCGGCGAGTTCGGGGGTGAGCAGGCCTTCCGAGTGGACCGGGCCCAGCTCGTAGGAGGCGGGCACCACCACCGTGTCGGCCGTGGCCAGCAGCTCGGGACCGTGCTCGACGTGGACGTCGAAGTCGGCGTCCGTGGGGACCCGGCCGGGGGCGAGCCCGCAGGTGAGGATCTCGTACAGCGGCCACCCCGTGGCGGGATCCTTCGCCCGCCCGAAGATCCGGTGGGGGATCCCGAGCTCGAAGGGCAGCAGCCCGTCGAGGGCGAGTACGACGACACGGTGGACACGGTGGACTCGGTGCGCACGGGGCTCCATGGCCCGATCATATCGAAGCATGTCGGTCAGGCCACTGTCGTACGGGGCCCCGGCGGCCGGAAACTATCGGCGTGACGCAGACAGAACCGGGCCCCGGCCCCTCCCCCGCACCGAAGCCCGCCTCCGGCCGGGCGCCCGGTACCGCCCCCACGGACGGCGCACCTCACCCCGCCCACCCCGTCCAGCCCGCCCACCCCGTCCAGCCCGGACTCCGCGTCCACCGCATCCACCGCGCCTGGTTCGTCGCGGCCGTCGCCTTCGTGACGATCATCGGCGCGGCCGCCTTCGCCTCGCTCCCCGGCCTGCTCATCGAGCCGCTGCACGAGGAGTTCGACTGGTCCCGGGGCACGATCGGCCTCGCCGTCTCCGTGAACCTCGCGCTGTACGGGATCACCGCGCCGTTCGCCGCCGCGCTGATGGACCGCTTCGGCATCCGCAGGGTCGTCGCCCTCGCGCTGACCGTCATAGCCGCCGGCTCGGTGGCCACGGTGTGGATGACCACCGCCTGGCAACTGATCCTCTACTGGGGCGTCCTGGTGGGGCTGGGCAGCGGCTCCATGGCCCTGGCCTTCGCCGCTACGGTGACCAACCGCTGGTTCGTCGCCCGGCGCGGCCTGGTCACCGGCATCCTGACCGCCGCCGGGGCCTCCGGCCAGCTGATCTTCCTGCCGCTGCTGGCCTGGATGGTCGAGAACCACGGCTGGCGCCCCGCCGCGGTCACCGTCTCGCTGGCGGCGCTGGCCGTCGTGCCCTTCGTCTGGCTGCTGCTGCGCGACCACCCCGCGGACATCGGGACCACCCCCTACGGAGGCCCGTACACGGCCAAGCCGGCACCCGTCCCCGGCGCCGCCCGCCGGGCCCTGGGGGTCCTGGCCAAGGCGGCCCGGACCGGCCCCTTCTGGCTGCTGGCGGGCACCTTCGCGATCTGCGGGGCCTCGACCAACGGGCTGGTGAAAACGCACTTCGTGCCCTCGGCCCACGAACACGGCATGCCGGTGACGGCGGCGGCCGGACTCCTCGCCGTGATCGGCGTGTTCGACGTGATCGGCACGGTGTTCTCCGGCTGGCTGACGGACCGCTTCGAATCGCGCCGCCTCCTCGCCGTCTACTACGCCCTGCGCGGGATCTCGCTGCTCTTCCTCCCGATGCTGCTGGCCCCGACCGTGCACCCGCCGATGGTGTTCTTCATCGTCTTCTACGGCCTGGACTGGGTCGCGACGGTCCCGCCCACGATCGCCCTGTGCCGCGAGCACTACGGGGAGGACGGGGCCATCGTCTTCGGCTGGGTCCTGGCCTCGCACCAGATCGGCGCCGCGGTGGTGGCCTTCCTCGGCGGGCTGGCCCGCGACGCCTTCGGCTCGTACGACCCCGTCTGGTACGCCTCGGGCGCCCTGTGCGCGATGGCCGCCCTGATGGCGATGGTCATCCGCCGCCGGACCACGGCCGAGCCCGCCGCGGCCTGACGCCCCCTCCGATCCGGCTGCCAGGATGGGCCGGTGGACGATACGGGCGGGACAGCGGCAGCGACCGAGGCGGACGATCCGGATCGGACAGCGGCGGCGGACGAGCTGGTACGGGCGGCGCGCGCCGGGGACGAGGCGACGGTCTCGCGGCTGCTGAGCCGGGGCGTCGCCGCTGACGCGCGGAACGCCGAAGGGTGCACGGGGCTGTACCTCGCCGTGCACGAGGGCCGGGACGGCACGGTACGCATGCTGCTCGCGGCGGGCGCGGATCCCGAGCAGGTCACGGGCCCCTACGCGGAGGAGCTCCCGCTGGTCCAGGCGGCCTCCGAGGGCCGGCTTTCCCTCGTGCGGCAGCTGCTCGCGGCGGGCGCCGGACCCGACCGCCCCAACCGGCTGCGCGCCACCCCGCTGGGCAGGGCCGCGTTCCAGGGGTACACGGACATCGCCCGGGTCCTGCTGGAACACGGAGCGGATCCGCACCTCCGCTGGCGGGACAGGACCCCGCTGGAGTGGGCGGAACGCAAGGGGCGCACCGAAACCGCGGAGTTCCTGCGCACCTGGGCCGCCGGGCCGGAGGGCCGCGACGGCCCGGGGGTGACGGCCTAGGCTCCGGCCGGGGTGCTCGACTTCAGGGTGCCGTCCGGGCCCGCCAGGAGGACCGGGGTCTGCGGGCCGCCGAGGTCACGGACCGCCGCGCGGTCGGCGTCGGAGGGGGCATCCGCCGCGCTGACCACGGCCGCCGCTTCGAGGGACTGGGCGCCGCTGGCCACGGCCATCGCGACGGCCGTCTGGAGCGCGCTCAGCTTCAGGGAGTCCAGGGCCACGGTTCCGGCGACGTACGTACGGCCGGTCTCGTCCCGGACCGCCGCCCCCTCGGGCACGCCGTTGCGGGCCCGGGCGCTGCGCGCCAACGTGATGATCTTGGTGTCTTCGGGGTCGATCCCGGTGCTGTCGGTCATAGCCCGAAGCATATGGAGCGCGTCGGCGGGGCCGCACGACGGCCCCGCTGACGCGCTCTCCCCTCCACCCCCGGTGTCCCCCCGGGATCTTGGTGGCGCAGGGATAAAACTAAGCGCTGCGTAAGCAGCCGTCCGGCCCCGAAGGTCCCCTGATTGATGACCTTGGACCCCTCCCGGATTCCGCACAGGGAAACGCGGGGGAACGCAGGAGAACGCAGGGGAACGCAGGGGAACGCAGGGGAACGCCGGCACACCGAACCCCGGGGAACCCCGGGGCGCCGCGCCTCACCGGCCTACGGCCGGTCGAGCCGCAGCCGCTCCGCCCTCGGCAGGCCCGCGACCACCAGGTCGTACGAGTCCTCGACCAGCTCCCGGAGCAGCGCGTCGGGCAGCGCGCCCGGCCCGCCCGCGGTCACCGTGTTCCAGTGCCGCTTGTTCATGTGCCAGCCCGGCACGATCGCCTCGTGCTCCGCCCGCAGCCGCACCGCCTGCTCGGGATCGCACTTGAGGTTGACCTTCAGCGGGTCGCCGTCCAGCGCGCTCAGCGCGAACACCTTCCCCAGCACCTTGAACACCGAGGTCTCCGGGGTGAAGGGAAACTCCTCCACGGCCGCGTTGAACCCCAGGCAGAACGCGCGCAGCTGCGCCGGCGTCACTCCGTCTCCCCGTCCTGCTCCTCCACCGGAGCCACCGGCTCCACCAACACGGTCACGATCTTGTTGCGTCGTCCCGCCGGGGACTCCGCCGTCAGCCGCAGCGGCCGCCCGTCCGGCAGGTCCACCACCGCCGAGGCACCGGCGATCGGGACCCGGCCCAGCGCCTTGGCGAGCAGTCCGCCGACCGTCTCCACGTCCTCGTCGTCGAAGGAGTCCACCTTGAACAGTTCACCGAGATCGGTGATGTCCAGGCGTGCGGTGACCCGGTAGCGGTCCCCGCCCAGCTCCTCGACCGGCGGGAGCTCCCGGTCGTACTCGTCGGTGATCTCGCCGACGATCTCTTCGAGGATGTCCTCGATGGTGACGATGCCTGCGGTGCCGCCGTACTCGTCGATGACGACCGCCACGTGGTTGCGCACCGACTGCATCTCGCGCAGCAGGTCGCCCGCGTTCTTGGTGTCCGGCACGAACACCGCGGGCCTTATCGCCGTGGAGACCAGGTCGCTCTCCGCGTCCCGGCTGATGTGCGTCTTGCGGACCAGGTCCTTCAGGTACACGATGCCGACGATGTCGTCCTCGTTCTCCCCGGTCACCGGGATCCGCGAGAAGCCGGACCGCAGCGCGAGCGTGGTCGCCTGACGGACCGTCTTGTACCGCTCGATGCAGACCAGATCGGTGCGCGGCACCATGACCTCGCGCACGAGGGTGTCGCCCAGTTCGAAGACCTGGTGCACCATGCGGCGCTCGTCGTCCTCGATCAGGGATTCCTTCTCCGCCAGGTCGACCATCGCGCGCAGTTCCGCCTCGGAGGCGAAGGGCCCCTTGCGGAAGCCCTTGCCGGGGGTGAGCGCGTTGCCGAGGAGGATCAGCAGTTGCGGGACCGGCCCCATGATCCGGGCGAGCGGGACGAGCACGTAGGACGCGGCCGTGGCCGTGTTCAGCGGGTGCTGCCGGCCGATGGTGCGCGGGGACACCCCGACCGCCACGTAGGACACGAGCACCATCACGGCGATGGCCACGAGCAGCGCGGTCCAGTTCTCCCCGAACTCGTCGAGGCAGACGTACGTGACGAGCACGCCCGCCGCCATCTCGCAGGTGACCCGGACGAGCAGGGCGACATTGACGTAGCGGGTGGGGTCGCCGGCGACCTGGGCCAGCTTCGCGCTGCCGCGCCGGCCCTCCCGTACGGCCTGCTCGGCGCGGAAGGCGGAGATCCGGGCGATCCCGGACTCGGCGCACGCGGCGAACCAGGCCACCACGACGAGCAGGACGGCGCCGGTGATCAGCTGGAGATCACCGGTCATGAGACGGTCGGGGCCGGGGACGGACCGGTCACGCCGTTCTCGCCGCGCCAGCCGTCGACGATGGCCGCCTGGAGGCCGAACATCTCGGCCTTCTCGTCCGGCTCCTCGTGGTCGTACCCGAGCAGGTGCAGCACCCCGTGGACCGTCAGGAGCTGGAGCTCCTCGTCCATGGAGTGCTGCGTCGGCGCGTCCTCGCCCTGCTTCTTGGCGACCTCGGGGCAGAGCACGATGTCACCGAGGAGCCCCTGCGGGGGCTCCTCCTCGTCCTTCTTCGGCGGACGCAGCTCGTCCATCGGGAAGGACATGACGTCGGTGGGTCCGGGCAGGTCCATCCACTGGATGTGGAGCTGCTCCATGGCGTCCTCGTCGACGACGATGACGGAGAGCTCCGAGAGCGGGTGGATCCGCATCCGGGCGAGTGCGTAGCGTGCGATGTCGAGGATCGCCCGCTCGTCGACCTCGGTTCCGGACTCGTTGTTGACGTCGATCGACATGGTGCGCTGGTTTCTACTTCCGCTGGAAGCCGTTCCGCGACTGCTTCGCGTCCTGGCTGTCGTCGTACTTCTCGTACGCGTCGACGATACGGCCGACCAGCTTGTGCCGGACGACATCCTCGGACGTGAGCCGCGAGAAGGCGATGTCCGGAACGCCTTCGAGGATGTCCTGCACCTGCCGCAGACCGCTCTTGGAGCCGCCCGGGAGGTCGACCTGGGTCACGTCGCCGGTGACGACGATCTTCGAGTCGAACCCGAGGCGGGTCAGGAACATCTTCATCTGCTCGGGGGTGGTGTTCTGCGCCTCGTCGAGGACGACGAACGCCTCGTTGAGCGTGTTGTGCGTCAGCAGGTAGTCCTGCGTGACGTACAGCGAGTCCTCGGCGGCGACCTGGATGCAGACCGCCTCCTCGCGGCCCGCGGGCTCGATGGAGTCGATGAACCGCATCGGACGACCGCCGCCGCCTGCCGCGTGGTAGGCGTCCCGCTTGCGGGCGAGGCGGAAGGGCTCGATGTCCTCGGGGAGGCCGATGTCGACGACGTGGGAGTCGTACCGGTGAGCGGCCAGGGCCGTGCCCTGCTGGCGGCCCTCAGCTGCACTCCGCGTGTAGGCCACGCCACCGAGCGACTGGACCAGGGCGATCACGTCGTCCCGCAGGACGGTCGATGCGGTGGAGTACTGGATCCGGCAGGTGCGGTCCTGCTGAGTGACGGGTCCCCCATCGGAGTCGAGCAGTCCTTGGAGCGTCGCGAGACGGACCTCGGCGGTGTTGAACAGGTAGTCGTCCGGAACGGACTTGGAGTGCGAGCGACCACCCAGCAGATCGAGCTCGCGCATGACCCGGGTGACGGGATTCTCCAGGGTGACCACGTCACCGGGTGACTTCACCCTGTTCAGGACATAGTCGGGACCGCCTCGGTGTCGTGCGGTGACACCAGGAAGAGCTGCTTCGAGGGCGTGGACGAGTTCCTCGTCCTCCGTGGCGAAAGAAGGCGTGGTCGAACCGGTGAGGCAACCGTCGCCGAGGAGCAGACCCAGCGCGTACGGATCCATCGGGACCTCCCGCTCCGGGAAGGCCACGGGCGCTGTGAGCATCGGCAACTCGTAGCGGCGGGCATGTGCCGCGCCGAGGTTGCCGATCATCTCCTTGGTCTCCAGGACCCTCCACGGCTGGTCGCGCCGCTTGTCCGAGGCCGTACGGACCGTCCACAGGTGCTCGCCACAGCACAGGGTCCAGGACCCGTCCTGGGCTGTGAGGCGGTAGATGTCCTTCTCGCCCTGCGGGTAGACACCGAGGACCGGGGTCGGCTCGCCGTTCGATCCGACGACGAGGTCACCGACCTGGAGGTCCCCGATGGGCCGCCAGCCGTCCGGCGTCAGAACCTTCGTGAACCGCGGGTGCGCTCGACCCCTCATGTACGCCAGGGGCGCCACCTCGATCGTCCCCGCCGCCATCAGCCGCGGGATCGAGTCCGGGTCGATCATGTCGTGCAGGGCGTCGTAGAGCGGCCGCAGGTACGGGTCGATCTTGTCGAAGAGGGTGCCGGGGAGGAATCCCAGGCGCTCGCCCGCCTCGACCGCGGGGCGGGTCAGGATGATCCGGCTGACCTGCTTGGACTGCAGGGCCTGCACCGCCTTGGCCATGGCGAGGTAGGTCTTGCCGGTACCGGCGGGGCCGATGCCGAAGACGATCGTGTGCTTGTCGATCGCGTCGACGTACCGCTTCTGGTTGAGCGTCTTGGGGCGGATGGTGCGGCCGCGGCTGGAGAGGATGTTCTGGGTGAGCACCTCGGCCGGCGTCTCGTCCGGTCCTTCCCCGTTGCCGCTCGACTTGAGCATGGCGATCGACCGTTCCACGGCGTCCTCCGTCATCGGCTGCCCGGTGCGGAGCACCAGCATCATCTCGTCGAACAGGCGCTGGATCAGAGCGACTTCCGCCGCCGCGCCGATCGCGCTGACCTGATTGCCCCGAACATGGATGTCGGCCCTCGGGAAGGCCTTCTCGATCACGCGCAACAGGGCGTCACCCGAGCCGAGGACGGACACCATCGGATGGGTGGCCGGTACGGAGAAGTGGGCTCGCGCCTGCCCCGGCGCGGGGCTCTTGGCTGTCGGTGTCTGAGTCATGGGCCGGCACTGTGGCCTGCGCATACCTCCCACTGAGGGGCCGCGCCGATCGACGGCCACCGGACTTCCAAGCCTACGTCGCCACCCCGCCATCCCCGAGGGGTTTTACGGCGTCCCCTACGGGGGCCTGGCCGCCGGGCCCAAACCAGCCCCTCCGGCGTTTGAGGAGCGGGGGCCCGGGGGCTGACCCCCGGCAACGACTCCGCACCCGACCACCGGCCCAAACCCAGCCTCTCCGGCGCTTGAGGAGCGGGGGCCCGGGGGCTGGCCCCCGGCAACGACGCCGCACCCGGCCGGCCCACCCGGGGCATCGGGGCCGGGGGCGCGGCCCCGCAAACCCCCGCCCGCGTTCCCCGGCCGGCCAGGCCCTACGCCGACTGCCGGAAGCCGATCGTCGGAACCGCGCGGCGGCGACTCGCCGGGGCGGCGGCTCGCGGGACGAGGTCGTCGAGGAAGCCGTACCGGGCGCGCAGGGCCTCCGGGGCGGTGCGCCACCAGTGGGCCACCTCCGGCCAGCCGGGGGCCGACAGCGAGCCGCCGAACTCCTGCACCGACAGGGCCGCCGTCAGGCCCGCGAAGGCGAGCCGGTCGGCGAGGGGCCACTCGGCGAGGGTGCCGGTCAGGAAGCCCGCCACGTACACGTCGCCCGCCCCGGTCGGATCCAGCGCGTCGACGGCGATCGCGGGGACCTCGGCCGTCTCCCCGGTCCGCCCGTCCACCGCGTACGAACCCTCCGCGCCCATGGTCACCACCGCGATCGGCACCTTCTCCGCCAGCGCCCGGGCCGCCGCGCGCGGGCAGTCGGTGCGCGTGTAGGCCATCGCCTCCCCCGCGTTGGGCAGGAAGGCCTCGCAGTGCTCCAGGTCGGCGAGCGCCCCCAGGTCCCAGCGTCCGCTGTCGTCCCAGCCGACGTCGGCGAAGACCCGGGCCCCGCGCCGGGCCGCCTCGGCGACCCAGGCCTCGCCGCCGCCCGGGCCGAGCGAGGCCACGGCCGCGCGGGCGCGGGGCGGGCACTGGGGGAACGGGCCGGGGTCCGCCGGGAGGGGGGCCTCGTGGCCGTGGGAGACCATCGTGCGCTCGCCCTCGTACGCCATCGAGACGGTGACGGGGCTGTGCCAGCCGGGCACGGTCCGCGACATCGACAGGTCGATGCCCTCGCCCTGTTCGAGCGCGTCCCAGCAGTACTCCCCGTAGTGGTCGTCCCCGAAGGCGGCGGCCAGGGAGGTGCGCAGGCCGAGCCGGGCGAGGGCGGTGGCCATGTTGGCGACGCCGCCGGGGCTGGAACCCATGCCGCGCGCCCAGGACTCCGTGCCGCGCACGGGGGCCGAGTCGAGGCCGGTGAAGATGATGTCGAGGAAGACCGTGCCCGTCAGAAAGACGTCACAGCCCGGTTCTTGGGGATCGCGCAGCGGACCGAGTGGGTCCACGGCGGAGTCGAGGCTGTCCCGGCTGCTGCGACTGGTCACGTTGTACTCCCCGTTCGGTTCGGTGCGCGTTCTGATCTTGGCGGGTCGTTTCTTCACTGGGCCTCGCGATCGGACTTCCCTATGGGGTTCAACCCGCGTCCGCCGTCAGGCCCTCCCTCTCGGGCGGGTCCGGAATACAGTGTGACGCAGATCACCGCCCGAACGCCCTTCTCCGGATATCGGGGCGCTTGATAGATATGAGCCCCGCGCTCTTGCGGAATCTCACGCTCCACCTGCACATCCTGGATCACCCGTGCCCGACCGCACCCCCGCGCCGCCCGCCGCCTGGCCGCTCGTCGCGCTCTTCACCTCCGGTTACGTCGCCCCGTACCTGCTGCCGACCGTCGTCGGCCGGCTCGACGCGCACCTCCCGCTGAGCCCCGCGCAGGCCGGTCTGATCGGCTCCGTCCTGCTGCTCGGCTCGGCCGCCGCCGGATTCACCCTCGCCTCCCGCATCCCGCGGCACGGCCCGCGTCCGCTGGCCCGGCTCGGTCTGCTGCTCGCCGTCCTCGGCTACGGCACGGCGGCCGCCACCGCGCAGCTCCCCCTCGTCGTCGCGGGCGCCGTCCTCGGCGGCTTCGGCTCGGGCACGGCCACCGCCGTGGCCGCCTCCGGCATCGCCGCGCAGCGCGACCCGCACCGGACCTCCGCGCTGGGGCTGCTGTCGGTGTCGGCCACGGCCGGGGCCCTGTACCTGACCCTGCCGCGGCTCGGCGGCGGGCACGGACTGCCGTTCGCGGCGATCGCCCTGGTCGCGCTGGTGTGCTGGCCCGCGACCCGGCACCTGTCCGGGGCCGACCGCACGGGCCGCACGGACACCACGGATGCCACGGACCCGGCGGACACGGCCGACGGCACCGGCCGGGCCGTACGGGCCGTACGGGCCTCCGGGCGGCTGCCCTACCCGCGCGCCGGGATGGTCCTCGCCGGAGCCCTGATGCTGTGGTCGCTGGCCCAGAACGCCCTGTGGGGCGTCAGCGGCCGCATCGGCGCACAGCAGGCGGGCCTGTCCGAGGTCACCCTCGGGATCGTCTTCGCGGCCGCGCTCGGCGCCGGGCTGCTCGGGGTCACCGCCGCCTCCGCGCTCGGGGCCCGGCTCGGGCGGGCGGTCCCGGTGGGCGTGGGCACCGCGGTCATCGCCTGCTGCGTGGTGCTGGCCTCGCACGCGCGGGACCTCGGCTCCTTCGCCGCCGGGGAGATCCTGTGGAACGCGGTCTACCCCGTCGTGCTCTCCTACGCCATCGGCCTCGCCGCCGCCCTCGACCCGCGCGGCCGCTGGGCCGTCCTGGTCGGTTCCGCATCCTCCCTCGGGGTGGCCTGCGGGCCCGTCACCGGGAGCCTGCTCGCCGAGGGCGCGGGGTTCCCCGGCATGGGCCTGGTCCTCGGGGCCCTGCTGCTGGCGGTGGCCGGGCCGATGGCCGGGGTCGCCCTGCACGTCGGCGGACGCCCGCTGACCCCCGGCTCCGTGCGGCGCCGCGGTGGGGCGCCGGCGGCCGTGCTCGCCGCCGGGGCGGGTTCGGCCGCCGGGTCGGTGCCGCGGGTCGGTGCGCAGGAGCTGGAGGTCGTGGAGCTCGCGCCCCTCCGGGCCCGGCCGCTGCGGCTGCCGCCGCTCCGCGTCCTGCTGCTCTCCCCGGCAGCAGCCCGCCGGGACCGCGAGCGCCCCCGCAAGCGCATCCGCACCGGCGTCTAGGTCCCCGACCCGCCCTTCCACCGTTCCCCGGGGGCCAGCCCCCGGACCCC
>NZ_JBHXKA010000181.1:0-13053 GCF_042722885.1 Streptomyces sp. NPDC058401 | reverse complement strand
ACCCCCCGCGGCCCGCGGCCGGATTAACCAGAATCTTGTCCAGCTCCTGCTTCCAGTGCTTTTGTTCGTGCTGTGTTTGGCGGCGGGCGCCCCCGGGGCCCCCGGCCACCCCCTCCCTCGCGCGGATGCCCCGGCCCCAGCCCCCGGCAGCCCTCGTTCGCCCGCCGCCGGCCCGCGCACGCGCCCGGCTCTCCGCCAACGCCAGAGGACCCGTCCCGATGCCGCCGAAGGCCGCGCACCGCCCGTACTTCCGTGCCGTACCGGCCGCCCTGCTGCGGGCACCGGCGCGCGGCCGCCTCGAAGGGGCCGTCCGGACGTCCCCCGACGGTGCGCCCGACAGCCGCACGGCCTGCGAACAGGTCCTGCGCACGGCGGCGGGCGACGCCCCGCTGATGGAGGCCCTGCACGTGGCCAGCGCCCCGCTGGCGCGGCTCGTCGAGTCGAGCACCGCCCCCGAGGGGCTGGCGTCCCGGAGCGACGGCCAGGTGCGCAAGGCCGCGCTGTCCGTGGTCCGCTACGAGGCCAGGATGCGCTCCCGCTGCACCCCGTTCGGGCTGTTCGCCGGGGTGGCCCCGGTGCGCATCGGCACCTCGGCGAAGGTGTCCTGGCAGGACCTCCCGTACAGCCGTACCCGGGTCGATCTGGACTGGCTCTCCCGGCTGGTCCGCGCACTGGAGTCGGACGGCACGCTGCTGCCGCGGCTCACCGTGCACGCGCACACCGGCGTGTTCCCGCGCGGCGGCCGGCTCGTCATGGCCACGCCCTCGAACCCGGGCACCGGCGCCGGCGACGCGGCCCGCAGCGAGGTGTCCGTACGGGTCACTCCCGTGGTCGGGGCCGCCCTCGACCTGGCCTCGGGCCCGAACGGAATCCGCGTGGACGCGGCGGTCGCCTCGCTCGAACAGCGCTTCCCCACGGCCCCGGCCGGCGCCGTCTCAGGACTGCTCGCCACACTCGTCCGGCAGGAATTCCTCGTCACGAACCTGCGGCCGGTGCTCGACGGCAGCGATCCGCTGACCCGCCTCATCGAGGTGCTCGCCGACGCCGGGGAACCCGCTGTCGACGGGGAACCCGCCGAAGCCCGGGAACCCGCCGACGCACCGCTCAAGGTCCTGACCGGACTACGGGAAGCGGCCGCGGCCCGCGACCGGTTCGACGCCGCCGCTCCCGGTACGCGCCGTGCGGCGCTCGCCGACCTCGAAGCCGCACTGCGCGGACTCGGACCGGTACGGGAAGACGACCGGCTCGTCCACGTGGATCTGGCCCTGGGCGCCGACGTCCGGCTGCCCCGGTCCGTGACCGACGAGGCCGCACGCGCGATGGACGTCCTGTGGAGGCTGTCGCCGCCGGGCCCCGGAATGCCCTCGCTCCGCTCGTACCACCGGGACTTCGTCGAGCGCTACGGCACCGACCGCGTCGTCCCGGTCCTCGAACTGCTCGACGACACGGTCGGACTGGGAGCGCCGTCGGGCTACGAGTGGCCGGCCTCCTCACGCACCGAGGAACCGCACGCTCCGGCCGAGCGGACCCGTGATCTGCTGCTCGGCCGGCTGGCCGCCAAGGCGGTCCGCGACGGGTCCCGCGAAGTGGTCCTGGACGAGGACCTCGTCAAGCGGCTCACCCGCGGCGAGCCGGACCCCGCACGGCTGCCCGGGTCCTGCGAGCTGTTCTGCACCCTGGTCGCGGATTCCGAGGAGGCGCTCGACCGCGGGGACTTCCTGCTCGTTGCCGGCCCGGGGCCGGCCCCCGCCGAAGCCGGGGCGACGTTCGGGCGGTTCGCCGGGCTCACCGGAGGCATCACCGAGGAGGTGGCCGCCGCCGTACACCGGGACGTACCCGGGGCCGCGCACCTCACCGTAGCCTTCCAGCCGCGTACCGCACGGGCCCTGAACATCGCGAACAGCCCGCGCACGGCCGGACACCACGTGGCCGTGGGCCTGCCGCCGAACCCGGCCGCGACCACCGTACGGCTCGACGAGATCGGCGTCGCGGGGAACGCCGACCACCTCTACCCGGTCCACCTGCCCACCGGCCGCAGGCTGCTCCCGCACACCTCGCACGCCCTCGACCTGCGCGGCCAGGCGCCGAACGCCGCCCGGTTCCTCCTCGAACTCGGCCGGGACGGCACCCGGATGTGCACCCCCTGGGACTGGGGCCCGGCCAAGAGCGCCCCCTTCCTGCCGCGCGTCCGCTACGGCCGCACGGTCATCTCTCCGGCGACCTGGCGCCTCGACGAGCTGCGGGAACACACCGCCCGGGGACCGGCCGCATGGGCCGCCGCGGTGGCCGAGTGGCGGGAGCACTGGGACGTCCCGCAGCGGATCGTACTGAGCCGGCTCGACCACCGGCTGCCCCTCGACCTGACCGACCGCTGGCACCTGGAGGTGCTCCGGGACGCGCTCACCAAGGACACCGACCAGCTCGCCACGGAGCTCCCCGGGGGCGGGGAACGCACCGGCGGCTGGCTCCGGGGCCCGGACGGCGCGCCCCGGCCGGCCGAACTGGCCCTGGCCTTCACCAGCGACGAGGAACTCCCGGCGCCGCCCGCGGGCCACCCCGCGCGTCCACCGCGCACCGCGGGACGCCGGTCCGCGGAGGTGGGCGGCGAGTGGCTCTACGCCAAGCTCTACCTGCCCGAACGGCACGTCCCCGCGTTCCTCCGCGAACGGCTCACCCCCTTCCTGGCCGGTCTGCCCGCCGAGCACGGGGAGCTGGTGGACCGGTGGTTCTTCATTCGCTACCGGGACCAGGAGGACCATCTCCGGCTGCGTTTCCACGGGCCCGCCGGGCCGCTGTGGGAGCGGCTGCTGCCCGCCCTGGGCGCGGCGGTCCGCGACTGGACCGCCGAGGGCCTCATCGGAAGGTGCGTCCTCGACGCGTACGAGCCCGAGTGGGAGCGGTACGGCGGCCCCCGGGCGCAGGAGGCAGCCGAACGGTTCTTCGCCGCCGACAGCCGCCTCGCCCTCGCCCTGCCGCGGGCGGCCCGTGGCCAAGCGGCCGGAGGGCTCCGCTGGGACCCGGAGGCCCTCGCCGCGATGTCGGTGGCCTCGATCGCCCAGGCCTTCGGTCCACCGCCCGCCCACGACCCCGCCCACGACCCCGGCCACGCCGTCGCCCCCGGCACCGGTCCCTCCGCACGGGACCGGTACGGGCCGCAGGAGTCGGGGGCCGCATGGCTCACGGCAGGCGCGGCGGGTCACGACCTCCCACCCGGCTTCCGCGCCGACCGTGCGCAGTGGCTGCGCCTGGTCGACCCGGTCGGCGGGTGGCCCGTGCTCGCCGGGAGCCCGGCCGGGAGCGAGGTGCTCGCCGCGCTCACCGACCAGGCCGCACGGCTGCGCGAGTACCGCGAGGTCCTCGACCGGATCGCCGGCGCCGACGAGAGCTGGTCGCCGCTGCCCCGCGTACTGGCGAGCCTGCTGCACATGACCTGCAACCGCCTGCTCGGCCCCGACCGGGACGCGGAACGGCGCGCCTACGCCGCCGCCCGCTCCTGCATGACGGGCAACGCCGACCGAAGGAGGCACCACCGGTGACCACGGCCACCAGCCTGCTCGAGTCCGCCGTCGCACGGGTGGCGGACGCCCTCGCGGACCCCGGGGCCCTGATCCGGTACCCCGGCGAGCGCGGCGAGCCGGTGTCGCTCGAAGGGAACGCCGGCGCCGCGCTGTTCCTCGCGGAGCTCGCCGGACACGATCCGGGCCGGCTGCCGGCCGCCCACGCCCACCTGTCGGTGGCCGCGCGGGCCCTGAACGGGACCGCCAGCGCGGGGCTCTACCACGGCCCCGCCGCCGTCCTGGCGGCCGCGCAGGCCTGCGCACGGCTCGGCGGGCACTATCCGCGGCTGCGCCACCAGCTGACCCGACATGTGGCGGCGGAGCTGCTGGCCAGGATCACCGCCGCACCGCCCCGCAGCGCGGGCGTGGACTGGACGGAGTACGACGTCATCTCCGGCGCCGCCGGCACCGGACGGCTGCTGCTCGGCGCGGTGGTCGAAGGCGATCCGCAGGAGCGGGCAGCGGCAGAACCGGCGCTGCGGGCCGCCCTCACCCGTCTCACCGACCTGTCCCGGCCGGTGACGGTCGACGGCCACCGGGTCCCCGGCTGGTGGGTGCCCGGCGCACGGCAGGCGACCCCCGCGGACCAGGAGCAGTTCCCCCGAGGGGACTTCAACCTCGGCCTGGCCCACGGCATCGCGGGACCGCTGATGCAGCTCGTCCTGTGCGCCGAAGCCGGGGTGACGGTGGACGGCCAACTCGCCGCCGTCCAGCGGATGGGGCGCTGGCTCGCCGACCGGACCGACCACGACACGGCCGGGCCCTACTGGGAGCCGCGGCTTGCCTTCGAAGACGAGATCGTACGGGCCGCCGGCGGCAGCACGGACCCCTCCGCGCACGCCGCCGCGGCCTCGGGCGGGGCCTGGTGCTACGGAGCGGCGGGCATCGCGAACGCGCTCGCCCGGGCCGCACGGCTCACCGGAGAGGCGCACTGGCACCGGCTCGCCCTCGAAGGCACCCGCGCACTGCTGCGCCGTCCCGCCACCGAGCAGCACCTGAAGGGCCCCACCCTCTGCCACGGCCGGGCCGGCTTCCAGCAGAGCCTGTGGCGGCTCGGCCGGCTGACCGGGGACCGCGAACTCCTGGACCAGGCGGCGTCGCTCGCCGAGGGGCTGGCCGCCCTGGCAGACCCGGAAGCACCCTTCGGCTTCCGCCACCTGACGCCCGTACGGTCCGACCTGGGCTGGGACCGTACGCAGCCCCTGCGCGCCGCGGACAACGGCGGACTCCTCGAAGGGGCCGCCGGAGTCGCGGCCGCGCTCCTCTCGATGCTGCCCGGAACAGCCGGGGACGGCCCGCACTGGGACCGCGTACTGCTCCTGTCCTGAGCGCCCGCGCACACGACCGCGGCGGCGCAGCGACCCGCTCCGACGCCCGCCCCCGCCCCCGCCCCCGCCCCCGCAGAAGGAGACCCCACCATGAGCTCTGACACCGACAACAACGCGCTGCGCGATCTCCTCGCCCTGCCCCGCGGGCAGATCCTCATGGTGGGCACGGGCGCCTTCGACGTGGTGAAGCTGCCGACCTGGGTGATGTGGCTGCGGGTGACCTGCGGCTGGTCGGTACGGGTCTGCCTGACGGCGTCCGCCGAACTCCTGGTGTCCCGGCGGGCCCTGGCCGCCGCCTCCCAGGCGCCGGTCAGCGGACCCGAGTGGGACACCGAGCAGGGCCGGGTACCGCACCAGGAGCTCGCCGAGTGGGCCGACCTGGTCCTGGTGCTGCCGGCGACCGTCAACTTCATCGGGAAGTGCGCGGCGGGCATCGCCGACGACCTCGCCCTGACCACGGTCATGAACACGGAGGCACCCGTGGTCATCGGCCCGTCGGTCCCGGCCACCGCACTGCGCCGCCCGACGGTCCGCCGGAACCTGCGCACCCTTCAGGAGGACGGCTTCTACGTCGTGCCTCCGGCCGCGGGCACCTCCGTGCACGAGGGCCGGACCACCGACGGCTGGGGGAGCGAGCTGGGCTCCGCCCTGGAGTGCGCGGCGAAGGCCCTCGCCGAACGCCGCACGGCCTGACGCCTACGCTCACGACCTGCGACCCTCTGCCCGGGACCAGACCGTTCCACGGACCGGAACGACGGCGGGACCTCGGGCCCTGGGCTTCCTCGCCGTCGTGGGACTGGCGGCGTCGGTGCTCGTCGGGGCCGTCGCGTGGTGGGACGTCCGGCAACTCGGCGCGTACGACACGGCCCCGGCCTGCGCGCCGGGAGCCACCCAGCACTGCCGGACGACGGTGGCCGGCAGCGCCTCGCAGCTCCGGCAGCAAGGGAGTCTGCCGATGCCGAGCAGGCCGACTTCGTTCGTCTTCACCCCGGACGACGGAGGGCGCCCGTGGTTCGTCACGGCCGGGGCCGGCACGGCCGGGCGCCTGCTGAAGGACCCCCGGGTCACGGTCGAGGTCTTCGACAACCGCAGCTCCCTCCTCACCACCGCCGACGGGTCCTCCGCGGCCGTCGTGGGCGGCCCCCTGGACGTGGGACGCGAACGGCTGGGCTACGCCGTCATGCTGCTGCTCCTCACCGGGGTGACCGGGGGCATGGCCGTGCGGGTACGGCGCCTGGGGTTCCTGGTGGGCCCCGGCTTCGGCAGGTTCGCCCGGATCCTTCTGGGAACCACCGTCACGTTCCTCACCGTGCCGCTCGTCGTCGCGTTCACCCTCGGCACGGCCGCCGAGCTCATCGGCTTGGCCTCGACCCTCGTCATCGGAGCCGCCGGGACGTTCCTCCTGGCCCGTTCCGTCGTGTGGCGTGGTGGGTACGGTGGCGCGCGGCTAACGTCAAGGTCATGACAGCTGATTCCCTGCGCTCCGTCACCGTCGAGCGGACCGGTCCGGGCATGTTCACCGCGACCAACTCCCGCGGTGACACGATCTCCTTCGGTACCGGATCCGGCGGGGGCTTCACCCCCGTCGAGCTCTTCCTCGCCGCGATCGGCGGCTGCTCCGCGGCCGACGTGGACGTCACAACCAGCCGCCACGCCGAACCCGACGAGTTCTCCGTCGCCGTGCACGGGCACAAGGCCGAGGACGCCGGCGGCAACCACATGACGGACCTGGAAGCCGCCTTCACCGTCCGCTTCCCCGAGGGCGAGGCCGGCGACCGGGCCCGTACGATCCTGCCCCGCGCGGTGAAGACCTCCCACGACAAGCTCTGCACGGTCAGCCGCACGGTGGAGGCCGGAACCCCGGTCGCGGTAAAGGTCGTCCCTACGGACTGACCGGCCGGAACCAGGTCGTCGAGACCGGCGGGCTCCTCACGGCAGCCTCGGCCCGCCGGTCCCCGGGAAGCGCAGGGTGAGGGCGAGCCCGCCCTCGGGGCCGCCGGGGCGTGCGGTCAGGGTGGCGTGATGGGCCCGGGCGATGGAGAGCGCGATCGACAGTCCCAGGCCGTGCCCGTGGCCGGCGGTGCGGTCTCCGTCGAGCCGGCGAAAGGGCTCGAACAGGTCGGGGATGCGCTCGGCCGGGACGTGGCGGCCTGTGTTGGTCACCGTCACGGTGGAGGTGTCGATCCGTACGAGGACGTGGCCGCCGGGGTGGTTGTACCGGACCGCGTTGCCGATCAGGTTCGCCAGCAGGTGCCGCAGCAGGACGGGGTCACCGGGAACGACCAGGGGCGAATCGGCGTCGGCGTCGGTGTCGATCCGCAGGCCGGCTTCGGCTGCGCGCGGAGCATGCTCGGCGGCCACGAGCCGGGCGGTGACCGTGAGGTCCACGGGCTCGGTCTCCTCCAGTCCGCGGTCGCTGCGGGCGAGCAGCAGGAGCGCGTTGATCAGCTCCTCCGCTTCCCGGTTGGCGGTGAGCAGGTCCTCGCGCACGTCGGTGAGACCGTCGGGCAGGGGGTCGGCGAGGCCGACCTGGAGGGTGGTGCGCTGCACCGCGAGGGGCGTTCTGAGTTCGTGCGAGGCGTTCGCGATGAAGCGGCGTTGACTCTCGAAGGACTGCTCCAGCCGGTCGAGCATGCCGTCGAAGGTGTCGGCGAGGCGGTGGAGCTCGTCGTCGGGGCCGGTGAGTGCGAGACGCTGGTGCAGGTTCTGTTCGCTGATCCGGCGGGCGGCTTCGGTCACGGAGACGACGGGACGCAGGGCCCGTCCCGCCAGCCATCGGCCGACGAGCCCGGCCAGGAGTGCCATGACGAGCAGCCCGACGGCGGACCAGAGGACCATTTGACGCAGTGCGGTGTCCTGGACGGCCTGCACCGTCCGGTCGATCTTCTGGATCATGGCGACATCGCTCGGGGGCTCGGACCTGCCGTTCGGCCGGGTGGGGCTTACCGGCTCCACGGGCTCGACCGGCTCCACGGGCACGGGTTGCGCAGGTTCCACGGGCTCCACGGGCTCCGCGGGCTCCCTGGGGTTCGTCCGACCGCTCGGCAGGTCGCCGTAGGTGATCGAGATCCCCTGGACCTGCTGAGCCGTTCCGTAGCGGGCGAGCACCACGACGAAGGTGAGGAGGAGGAGGCCGGTGAGCAGGAAGAGCCCGGAGAAGGCCAGGGCCAGGCGGGACCGGAAGGGCAGCCCGCTCAGCAGGGCCCGAGGGTGCGACAGCATCCGGAGGTTCAGTCGCACAGCCGGTACCCCTCTCCCTTGTCGGTGAGGATCAGGCAGGAGTCGCCGAGTTTGCCGCGCAGGCGGCTGATGGTGGTGCGGACGACGCCGGTGCGCGTGTCGAGGTGTTCGTCCCAGACGGCGCGGACGATGTCGTCGTGGGCCACCGGTGCTCCGCCGGCCCGCATCAGCAGGCGCAGGACCGCGGTCTCCTTCGGGGAGAGTTCCAGCGGGATACCGTTCACGGACACTTCGCGACGGCTCTCGTCCAGGGTGATGTTCCCGAAGCTCAGCACGGTGTGTTGCGGCTTGGGGGTGCGCCGGCTCAGTGCCCGTACCCGGGCGACGAGTTCCGTGAAGTCGAAGGGCTTGGCCAGGTAGTCGTCGGCGCCGAGCTCGGTGAGGCCGTAGACCCTGTCCGTGAGCTCGCCCGCGGCGGTCAGCATCAGGATCCGTGGCGGGTCGGTGAGCTCGCGCAACCGTCTGCAGACCTCGTCGCCGCTCATGACCGGCAGGTCGCGGTCGAGGATCAGTACGTCGTAGGAGGTGAGCAGACACATCCGCTCGGCCTCCCCGCCCGTGACGGCGATGTCGACGGCCATCGCCTGGCGGCGCAGGCCGGTGGCGATGGTACGGGCGAGAACGCGGTGATCCTCGGCTACCAGGACTCTCATGCCTACAGGAAACCAAGATCACGATTGCAGGCGGATAAGGACACGGGGAGCCGGGCGAGCCCGGGGAGCGCGGGGAGCGCGGGCCGGCCCAGCCGTGCCGGGCGGGTCCTTATGCCGCTGTAACGCGCTTATCCCGCAGCAAACAGCGGGCTGCTTTCGTCTCGGGCATGAACTTCGTCAAGCGTGCCGCTACGAGCCTGGGTACCAGAAGGTCCAAAACCGCGGCCCTGCTCGCGATCTTCTTCGTCATCTGCACCCTGCTCCTCGGCGGCTTCATGCTGCAGGCCGCCGCGGCCCGCCAGGAAGCCGACGCGCAGCGCTCCATAGGCGTCGACGCCACCGTCAGGAAGGAGGGCCTCACCCAGGCCCTGGCCGACGAACTCGGCCGCGCGGGCCCGGTGCACCGCTACAACGTGCAGGTCCGGGTCCGCGCCGACGCACAGGGGTTCACGCCGCTGAGGCCCGAGGTTCCGGAGCCGGTCGGCACCGCGCCCGGCGAGAAGCCGAAGGGCGCGCTGGCCGTGAACGGCGTGCGCGACTCCGGAATGCTGCTGCCCTTCTCGTACGGCTCGACGAAGATCACGGCAGGCCGCGGGATCACCCCGGCGGACGCGGGCGGCGACGTCGCCGTGATCGAGCAGCGACTGGCCGACGAGAACCACCTGAAGGTGGGCGACACCGTACGGGTGCGGTCGGCGGACGGCGCACGCACGACGACGGTGAGCGTCGTCGGCGTCTTCCAGGACCCGGCACGGGATCCGACGATGTGGACGCCTCCGCACGAACTGCCCGGCAACACCCTGTACGTACCGGCGGCGACCGCACAGAAGCTCACCGAGGGCGCCGCGACCGTCAGCGAGGCGGTGTTCAAGACCGGCTCGCCGGACGGGGCCCGGCAGCTGCACGCCGAAGCCGAGCGGCTCCTCGGCCGGGGCACCTTCGAGTTCCGCGTCAACGACAAGGCGTACAAGGACCAGGTCCTCCCCATCCAGCGGGTCGGGACGTTCGCGGGACTGATCGTCTGGGTGATCGCCCTGGCCGGAGCGCTGATCCTCGGCCTCATCGTGACGCTGCAGATCCGCGAACGGCGCACGGAGCTCGGAGTGCTGCTCGCGATGGGCGAGAAGAAGTGGAAGCTCATCGGCCAGCACGCCGTCGAGGTGGCGGCCGTGGCCCTGCCCGCGGTGGCGCTCGCCGCCCTGGCCGGCTCGCTGGCCGGACAGCCCGCCGGCGAGGCGTTCCTCGGCCACCGGGACGACAAGCCGGTCCCGGCCGCCCACGCCCCGGACAGCGCCCGCGCCCCGGAACCCGGGGCCGCCCCGCCCACGGTCCGGGTCGAGCCGGCCGACGTCGGCAAGGTCGCCGGCATCGGGCTCGGGATCTCCCTGGTCTCCACGGTCATCCCGGGCATCGGGATCCTCCGCCTCCACCCCCGCTCCATCCTCACCGACGGCGCATAGCCGCGGCCAACCCACTCACCCACTCACCCGCACGGACCGAGAGAGCAGCAGATCCCCTTGAACTTCGTCAAACGTGCAGGCCTCAGCCTGTGGGCCCGCAAGGGCCGCACCCTGATCACCCTCGCCACGTTCCTTGTCATCTCCGTGATGGTGCTGGCCGGCGTCCTGATCAACGGTGCGACGGCCCGGGCCGAACGGGACGCCAAACGCTCCGTGGGCGCCGAGGTCAACCTCGACATCGACATGAGCCGGCTGGGCAACGCCGCCCAACTCCAGGCACCCAGCATCGACGTCGCGACCGTCGACAAGATCGGCTCCCTGCCGCAGGTGCAGAAGTACACCTACTCCATGTGGGACCGCGCCCTCCTCACGGGCAAGAACGAACTCGTCGAAGGCGGCACGAAAGACGCCATGGGCATGGGCCCCGGCGGGACCATCGGCATGGGAGTCCTGGACTCCTCGCTGCTGCCCGACTTCCGCAGCGGCAAGTCCACCCTCCTGTCCGGCTCGCACATCACGGCCGCCGACAAGGACAAGAAGCAGCTCCTGATCGAGGAGCGGCTGGCCCACCAGAACGGCCTCAAGGTCGGCGACAAGATCACCCTGACCGGCAACGACGAGAAGACGACGGCCGAGTTCACCGTAGGCGGCATCTACCGCGACCCGCGCCCCACCACCGAAGCCGACCCCGAGTACGGCGTCAGCCCGGCCAACATGCTCTACGGCACGGTGGGCGGCCTCTCCGCGCTCGGCACCGAAGGCAACGGGCCGAGGAAGGTCGGCAAGGCGACGTTCCTCCTGAACGACGCCGACGCACAGGGTGCGTTCACGAGCGAGGCGAAGCGGATCGCGGGACCGGCGCTCGCCGGCTTCAAGCTGGACGCCAACGACAAGGCCGTCCAGCAGATGACGGGCCCCCTCAAGAGCATCCGCTCCACGGCCACCGTCGCCATGTGGCTGATGGGCCTCGCGGGCGCGGCCGTCCTGGCCCTCCTGGTGAACCTCGCCGTCAAGCAGCGCCGCACCGAGTACGGCGTGCTGCTGGCGATGGGGGAGAAGAAGTGGAAGCTCATCGGCCAGCAGACCCTGGAGATCGTGATCATCGCCGTCATCGCCATCGGCGTGAGCTCCCTCTTCGCCCCGAAGCTGACCCAGAGCGCCGGCCAGGCACTGCTCGGCAAGGAAGCCTCGGCCGCCGAGCGGAAACTCGACTCGTGGAAACCCCCGGCCCCCGGCAGCACCGGCCTCGACCAGGGCATCGACCCGAACGACAGGCCCGTCGAGAACGCCGACCCCATCGACAAGATCACGGTGGTCCTCGACCCGGCGGACCTGGCCACCGTCGGCGGCGTCGGCCTCGGCGTCGGCCTCCTCGCCACCCTCGTCCCGGCCGCATCCGTACTGCGACTGAGCCCCCGCACCATCCTCACGAAGGGCAAGTGACCGCCATGACCACGACCGCTACGGCCGCAACGACCGCCCCGCCCGTCCTGCGCCTCACCGGCGTCAGCCACACCTACTCCGGCCAGCGCCGCCGGACCACGGTCCTCAGGGACGTCGACCACACCTTCGAACGCGGCACCTTCTACACCATCCTGGGCCCCTCGGGCAGCGGCAAGACCACCCTGCTCTCCCTGGCCAGCGGCCTCGACAGCCCCACCAAGGGCACGATCAGCTTCAACGGGCAGAACCTCACCGAGCTCGGCCTCGGCCGCTACCGCAACAAGCACGCCGCCACGATCTTCCAGCAGTACAACCTCCTGACCTACATGACCGCCCTGCAGAACGTCACCACCGCCATGGAGATCACCGGCGCGAAGCCCTCGACGGGAAGCCGCAAGGCCCGGGCCCTGTCCCTCCTCGAACACATCGGCCTCGACAGGACGACGGCCACCCGCAACGTCATGCAGCTCTCCGGCGGCCAGCAGCAGCGCGTCGCCATCGCCCGGGCCCTCGCCTGCGACGTCGACATCCTCTTCGCCGACGAGCCCACCGGAAACCTCGACGAGGACACCGCCCAGGGCATCATCGACACCTTCCGCGACCTCGCCCACGAGCAGCACAAGTGCGTGGTCGTCGTCACCCACTCCCAGCAGCTGGCCGCGCAGTCCGACCGCATCCTCACCCTGCGCAAGGGAAAGCTCACGGAGCAGGTGAACTCCCGATGAGCACGGACCCCTGCGGGAGCCGGTCCTCAGCCGGTCCTCAGCCGGTCAGCAGTACGAGCTTCCCCGTCACGTGCCCGCTCTCACTGACCCGGTGCGCCTCCGCGACCTCGGTGAGCGGGAAGGTCCGCGCGACCGGGAGGGAGAAGCGACCGGACTCGATCAGCGCACCGATCTCCCCGAGCACGTGGACCGCACGGCCGGTGTCACCGCGGCTGAACACGACCCTGTGCTCCTGCGCACCGGCGAAGTCGGCGATCGTCACGACGTGTTCCGGGGAGCCCGTGAGCTCGATGAGCTCGGGCAGCACGCCGCTCCCGGCCACGTCGAGCGCCAGATCGACACCGTCGGGCGCCAGCGCGCGCACCCGGTCGAGGAGGCCCTCGCCGTAGGCGACGGGCTCGGCTCCCAGCGTGCGGAGGTACGCGTGGTTCGCCGGGCTGGCCGTACCGATCACGCGCGCGCCCCGGACCGCGGCGAGCTGGACCGCGGCGCTGCCGACGCCTCCGGAGGCGCCGTTCACCAGCAGGGTGGCGCCGCTGCCGACGCCGAGTTGGTCGAGTGCGCGCGTGGCCGTCTCGATGGCCGCCGGGAGTGCGGCGGCGCCGGCGAAGCCGAGCGTCGGTGGGACGGGAGCCCAGTAGGAGAGC
>NZ_JBHXKA010000180.1:0-13170 GCF_042722885.1 Streptomyces sp. NPDC058401 | reverse complement strand
GGGCTGGATTTGGCTGAGCGCCGGCCAAAATTCAGCCCCTCCGGCGTTTGAGGAGCGGGGGTCCGGGGGCTGGTCCCCGGGAGCGGTGCCGCGTGTGACCGCTACAGCCGCTCGATGATGGTGACGTTGGCCTGGCCGCCGCCCTCGCACATGGTTTGGAGGCCGAAGCGGCCGCCCGTGCGCTCCAGTTCGTGGAGGAGGGTGGTCATCAGCTTGACGCCCGTCGCGCCGAGGGGGTGTCCCAGGGCGATCGCGCCGCCGTTGACGTTGACCCGCGCCGGGTCCGCGCCCGTTTCCTTCAGCCAGGCCAGGGCCACGGGGGCGAAGGCCTCGTTGATCTCGACGAGGTCGATGTCGGAGAGGGACATGCCCGTCTTCTTCAGGGCGTACGCCGTCGCCGGGATCGGCGCCGACAGCATGCGGATCGGGTCCTCGCCTCGCACCGACAGGTGGTGGATGCGGGCCCGCGGGCGCAGCCCGTGTTCCCGTACCGCCCGCTCCGAGGCGAGCAGCATCGCCGCCGCGCCGTCCGAGACCTGGGAGGAGACCGCCGCCGTGATGGTGCCGCCCTCCATGACGGGCTTGAGTCCCGCCATCTTCTCCAGGGTGGTGTCGCGGCGCGGGCCCTCGTCCACCGACACCGACCCGTACGGCACGATCTCCCGCTCGAAGCGGCCCTCGTCGATCGCGCGCAGCGCCCGCTGGTGGGAGCGCAGGGCGAACTCCTCCATGTCGAGGCGGGAGATGCCCCACTTCTCGGCGATCAGCTGGGCCCCGTAGAACTGGTTGACGGGGGAGTCCCCGTACCGGGCCCGCCATCCCTCGGAGCCCAGGTAGGGGCCCTCGGTGAAGCCCAGCGGTTCCGCCGCCTGCCGCGAGGCGAAGGCGATGGGGATCATCGACATGTTCTGGGTGCCGCCGGCGACCACCAGGTCCTGGGTGCCGGACATGACGCCCTGCGCCGCGAAGTGCACGGCCTGCTGCGAGGATCCGCACTGGCGGTCGATGGTGACGCCCGGCACCTCTTCGGGGAGTCCCGCGGCCAGCCAGGCCGTCCGGGCGATGTCGCCGGCCTGCGGTCCCACCGTGTCGAGGCAGCCGAAGACCACGTCCTCCACGGCCGACGGGTCGATCCCGGACCGTTCGACGAGGGCCTTGAGGACGTGCGCTCCCAGGTCGGCCGGGTGGACCTCGGACAGGCCCCCCTTGCGCCGCCCCACGGGGGTGCGTACCGCTTCGACTATGTAGGCCTCGGGCATCGGAACTCCTCAGGGATATACCGGGGATACGGGACTTACGTGCGCGTGGCGATGCCGTCCAGGACCATCGAGAGGTACTGGCGGGCGATCTCCTCGGGGCTGTGCTGGCCGCCCGGCCGGTACCAGGACGCCGCCACCCACACCGTGTCGCGCACGAAGCGGTAGGTGAGGCGGATGTCCAGGTCGGCGCGGAAGACCCCGTCCGCGACCCCGCGCTCCAGCGTCCCCAGCCACGCCTTCTCGAACTTGACCTGCGAGTCGGAGAGGTAGTGGAAGCGGGGCTGGACCGACAGGGTCCGGGATTCCTTCTGGTAGATGGCGACGGCGGCGCGGTGCCGGTCGATCTCCCGGAACGATTCGGTGACGAGGGCCTCGATGGTCTCCCTGGGTCCGAGACCGGCGGCGAGGACGGTGTCGTACCCCTCCCACAGCTCGGTCAGGAAGGCGGAGAGGATCTCGTCGAGCATCGATTCCTTGGAATCGAAGTGGTAGTAGAGGCTGCCGGCGAGCATGCCGGCGGCGTCGGCGATCTTGCGGACGGTGGTGGCGTTGTAGCCCTGCGCGGCGAAGACCTCGGCGGCGGTGCCGAGGAGTTCGCGGCGGCGTTCGGGCGACGCCGTCACCTGGGGCTTCTTCTTGGCCGTCGGTGCGATCGGCTTGTTCGTTGGCACGCGTCCATTCTGGTCCCAGGCCGGCCGGTCATGCGCCGGCCTACGCGTGCTGACTGCTGACCGATACGGTCTCGCCCGTCATGTACGACGAGTAGCCGCTGGCCAGGAACACGATGACGTTGGCGACCTCCCAGGGCTCGGCGTACCGGCCGAAGGCCTCGCGGGCGGTGAGTTCGGTGAGCAGCTCCTCGCTGGTGACCTTCACCAGGTGCGGGTGCATGGCCAGGCTCGGCGCGACCGCGTTGATCCGTACGCCGAACTCCGCGGCCTCCAGCGCAGAGCAGCGGGTCAGCGCCATCACCCCGGCCTTGGCGGCGGCGTAGTGGGCCTGCCCGGTCTGGGCGCGCCAGCCGACGACGGAGGCGTTGTTGACGATCACCCCGCCCGTTCCGGAGGCCTTCATCGAGCGCATCGCGGCGCGGGTGCAGCGGAAGGTGCCGTTCAGGGTGACGTCGAGGACGCGGGACCACTGGTCGTCGGTCATGTCGACGAGGTTCGCCGTGCCGCCGAGCCCGGCGTTGTTGACGACGAGGTCCAGGCGGCCGTGGAGCCGCTCGGCGAGCGCGAAGAAGGCGCCCACCTGCTCCTCGTCGGTGACGTCGCAGGGCAGGGAGGCGACCCGGTCCGCGCCGAACTCCGCGGCCAGCGCCTCCTCGCTCTCCTTGAGGCGGCGGGCGTGCGCGTCACCGATGAGGACACGGGCGCCCTCCTCCAGGAAGCGGCGGGCGGTGGCCCCGCCGATGCCGGCCCCGGCGGCCGCGGTGATCACGGCGGTCCGGCCGGTCAGCAGGCCGTGCCCGGCCACGTACTCGGGTGCGTTGCCGATCGCGTTCATGCCCGTACCTCCTTGGGAAGGCCGAGGATGCGCTCGGCGACGATGGTGCGCTGGATCTCGTCGGAGCCGGCGTAGATGGTGTCGGAGCGGGAGAAGAGGAAGAGCCGCTGCCAGTCGTCCAGGTCGTACGGGTCCCCGTGCGCCCCGGCCGCGAGCAGCGAGGCGGCTCCGCAGACGTCCACGGCGAGTTCGCCGAGGTCCCGGTGCCAGCGGGCCCAGTACAGCTTGGCCGTGGACGGGGCGACCCCGGGCCGCAGTGCGGAGGCGCGCATGGTCTCCAGGCCGATCCAGGCCCGGACGAGCCGGTCGCGGATCAGCGGATCGGAGATCGCCCCGTTGTGCTTGGCCAGCGCGGCCAGGTCTTCGAGCTCGCGGCGGAAGCCGACCTGCTGGCCGAGGGTGGAGACGCCGCGCTCGAAGCCGAGGGTGGCCATGGCGACGGCCCAGCCCTCGCCGGGCGCGCCGACCACGTGGGCGGCGTCGGTGCGGGCCCCGTCGAAGAAGACCTCGTTGAACTCGGAGGTCCCGGTCAGCTGCACGATGGGCCGGACCTCCACCCCGGGCTGGTCCATCGGGACCAGGAGGTAGGAGAGCCCGGCGTGCCGGCGGGAGCCGGGCCCGGTGCGGGCGACGACGAAGCACCACTGCGCCTCGTGGGCCAGGGAGGTCCAGATCTTCTGGCCGTCCACCACCCACGCTCCGTCCACCAGGGCGGCCCGGGTGCGGATGTTCGCCAGGTCCGAGCCGGCGTCGGGCTCGCTGTAGCCCTGGCACCACAGCTCCTCCACGGCCCGGATGGGCGGCAGGAAGCGCCGCCGCTGCTCCTCGGTGCCGTGCGCGATGAGGGTGGGGCCGAGGAGCTGCTCCCCTATGTGGTTCACGCGCGCGGGCGCGTCGGCGAGCGCGTACTCCTCGTGGAAGGCGATCTGCTGCGCCGTGCTCGCGCCGCGGCCGCCGTACTCGACGGGCCAGCCCACGCAGGTCCAGCCGTGTGCCGCCATGTGCCGCTCCCAGGCGAGGCGTTCGGCGAAGGCCTCGTGCTCCCGGCCCGGTCCCCCGCGGCCCTTGAGGGCGGCGAACTCGCCGGTGAGGTGGGCCCGTAGCCAACTCCGAACCTCGGTGCGGAACTGCTCGACGCTGCTCATGGCCGTACGTTAACCTACCAAACACTTGTTAGGGAAGGATTCAGGGATGCCCGAAGAGACGCCCGACGAAACCCCCGTGCTCTACGAGCGCCGCGGCCCGGTCGCGTACGTGACCATGAACCGCCCCCGGTACCGCAACGCCCAGAACAGCGCGATGACCTACGCCCTCGACGACGCCTTCTACCGGGCCGCCGACGATCCCGCGGTCAAGGTCCTCGTCCTGGCCGGAGCCGGCGAGCACTTCTCCGCGGGCCACGACATCGGCACCCCCGAGCGCGACGCACACCTGCCCTTCGAACGCCGGGCGGGCCTGTGGTGGGACCACTCCCAGCGCTCCGGAGCCGAATCCCGCTTCGCCCGCGAATCCGAGGTCTACCTCGGCATGTGCCGGCGCTGGCGCGAACTGCCCAAGCCCGTCATCGCCTCCGTCCACGGCGCCTGCGTGGCCGGCGGGCTGATGCTCGCCTGGGTCTGCGACCTGATCGTGGCCAGCGAGGACGCCTTCTTCGCCGACCCCGTCGTCCGCATGGGCATCCCGGGCGTCGAGTACTTCGCCCACCCCTGGGCGATGCCCCCGCGCATCGCCAAGGAGTTCCTCTACACCGGCGACCGGATGCCCGCCCGCCGCGCCCACGAGATCGGCATGGTCAACCGGGTCGTCGAGCGCGCCGAACTGGCCGGAGCCACCGACCGGCTCGCCCTGCGCATCGCCGAGATGCCCTCCTTCGGACTCGCCCTCACCAAGCGGGCGGTCAACCAGGCCGAGGACCTCCAGGGACTCCACACCGGCATGGACTCCGTCTTCGGCCTGCACCACCTCGCGCACGCCCACAACGCCGAGACGGCGGCGGACTCGCTCGGCGGCATCAACATCTCCGCGATGAAGGAGGCGAACAGCTGATGGACCTGAACCACGCGGCCGACGTGGAGGCCTTCCGGGCCGAGGCGCGCGACTGGCTCGCCGCCCACGTACCCGCCACCCCCCTGCCCTCCCTGGAGACCCGCGAGGGATTCGCCGCCCACCGGGAATGGGAAGCGCTCCTGCACTCCGCCCGCTGGTCGGTGGTGTCCTGGCCCGAGGAGTACGGCGGCCGCGGCGTCGGCATCGAGCACTGGCTGGTCTTCGAGGAGGAGTACTGGGCCGCCGGCGCACCCGGCCGGGTCTCGCAGAACGGCATCAACCTGCTCGCCCCCACCCTCTTCGACCACGCCACCGAGGAACAGCGCGCCCGCATCCTGCCCTCCATGGCCAGTGGCGCGACGATCTGGGCCCAGGCCTGGTCCGAGCCCGAATCCGGCTCCGACCTCGCCTCCCTCACCTCCCGCGCCGTGCGCACCGAGGGCGGCTGGCTGCTGACCGGACAGAAGACCTGGTCCTCGCGGGCCGCCTTCGCCGACCGGGCCTTCGGCATCTTCCGCACCGACCCCGACGCCCCCAAACCCCACCAGGGCCTCACCTACCTGATGTTCGACCTGCGGGCCCCCGGGGTCACCGTGCGGCCCATCGGCCGCCTCGACGGCAAACCCGCCTTCGCGGAACTCTTCCTCGACGAGGTCTTCGTCCCCGACGCGGACGTCATCGGGGAGCCCGGACAGGGCTGGCGGATCGCCATGTCCACCACCGGCAACGAGCGCGGACTCACCCTGCGCGCCCCCGGCCGCTTCCTCGCCGCGGCCGACCGGCTCGTGGACCTGTGGCAGAGCCACGGGGACCCCGCCGACACCGCGCTGCGCGACCGGGTCGCCGACGCGGTCGTCGGAGCCCGCGCCTACCAGCTCTTCACCTGGGCCAACGCCTCCCGCTTCGCCGCCGGAGAGACGATCGGCGCCGAGTCCAGCCTGAACAAGGTGTTCTGGTCCCAGTACGACATCGCCCTGCACGAGAGCGCCCTCGACCTGCTGGGCCCCGACGCGGAACTCGCCGACGGGGAATGGGCCGAGCCGTGGATCTTCTCCCTCGCCGGTCCCATCTACGCGGGAACCAACGAGATCCAGCGCGACATCATCGCCGAGCGGCTGCTCGGCCTCCCGAAGGGCCGCCGCTGATGCGCTTCCTGCCGTCCGAGGAACAGTCGGACTTCGCCCGCACCCTGCGCACCCTGCTCGCCGCCTCCGACGTCCCGGCGGCGGTACGGGCCTGGGGCGCGGGCGACCACACCCCCGGCAAGGCCCTGTGGGCGCGGCTCGCCGCCACCGGACTGTTCGCCCTCGCGGCCGACGAGGCCCACGAGGGCATGGGCCTCATGCCGGCCGAGATGGCCTTCGGGTTCGTGGAGCTGGGCCGCGCCGGAGTCCCCGGCCCGGTGGTGGAGACGGCCGCCGCCGCCGTACTCCTGACCCGGCTCGGCGACGAGGCACTGGCCAAGCGGTTCCTCCCCGGGCTCGTGGCGGGGGAGACCCCGGCCACCCTCACCCTGCCCGGCGGGACCCCGTACGCCCTGGACGCCGACGCGGCCACCCACCTCTTCACGGTGTCCCCGGCCGGGGAGCTCCGCCTCGCCCCCGGCGCCGGACCGCTCCGCACCTCCACCGACCCCGCCCGGCGCCTGGCCCTCCCCGACGGCGGCGGCGAACTCCTCGCCGCCGGCCCGGCGGTCACCGCCGCGGCCCGGGACGCCGCGCACTGGGCCCGGCTGCTCACCACCGCCCAGTGCCTCGGCACCGGCGAGGCCCTCCTCGCCCGCACGGTGGAGTACGCGAAGCAGCGCACGCAGTTCGGCACCGCGATCGGCGGCTTCCAGGCGGTGAAGCACCGGCTCGCCGACACCCTGCTCGGCCTGGAGTTCGCCCGGCCGCTGCTCTGGGCCGCCGCGCTCTCCCTGGACCCCGGGGAGATCGCGGCGGCGAAGCTGACCGCGGGCGAAGCGGCGTACGCGGCCGCCATGACCGCCCTCCAGCTCCACGGAGCCGTCGGCTACACCGAGGAACTCGACCTCTCCCTGTGGCTGCGCAAGGCACGCCCGCTGCGCGACGCCTGGGGGAGCCCCTCGCAATGCCGGGCGGCGGTGCTTCGGGAGCGGCTGCGGTAGAAGGGCGCCAGGGCGGTGTGGGGCGGAGTGCGCCGCTCCGCGCCGGGCCGTCTCAGATGACGGCCACGCTGAGGCTGACCAGGTAGGGCTCGTGCACCGTCCCGTCGGGAAAGAGCGGATTCAGCCGCTCCCGCTCGGCGTCCAGGAACTCCCGAGTCCCCTCCTCGCCCAGCAGCAGGAACGCGGAGTGGCTCGCCAGGTTCGCCAGGTGCGCCTCCAGCGGGATCCGCCGGGACCACGGGACGGTCCGCTGGGCGAAACCGGAGCCGAGGCCGCGCGGGAGCGTGCGGTAGCCCAGCGACTGGGCGGTCCCGCCCACGGCGCCGGCCCCGCCCACGACCGCGCCGCCCGGGCCGTCGGCCCCGAAGAAGGCGCGGATCCGCTCGCCCTGCGCCGCGACCCAGCCGGCCGACTCGTCCAGATCGTTCCACCAGATCGCCAGCGCCCCGCCGGGCTTGAGCACCCGGCGGGCCTCCGGCACGGACCGCGCCGGATCCGTCCAGTGCCAGGCCTGGGCGTACGTCAGGAAGTCGAAGGCGGCCCCGGCCAGGGGCAGCCGGTCCCCGTCCCCGCGCACGATCGGGATCCCCGGCCGGGTCCGCCGGAACTCCGCGGCCATCCCGTCCCCGGGCTCCACCGCCACCACCTCGGCCCCCCGGACGCGCATCGGCGCCGTCCCGATCCCGGTGCCCGCGCCCACGTCGGCGACCCGGGCCCCGGCGAACCGGCGCCCGGCCAGCTCCTCGACGGCGTCGTACAGCGCCTCGGGATAGCCGGGCCGGTGCCGCCCGTAGAGAGCGGCGGCGCCGTCGAAGGACCGGGCCCGGGAGCGGGGAGTCGTCCGCGTTGGCCGAGTCGTCGTCATGACGCCATTCTCTTCGACCGGGCCCCCCCGGGCCACCCCTCGCGGGGCCGGGCTCACGCGGCGCGGACCAGCCCCGCCTCGTAGGCGAGGATCGCGGCCTGGGTCCGGTTGGAGAGGTCGAGCTGCGTCAGGATCCGCGAGACGTACGTCTTCACGCTCGCCGGGGACAGGTGCAGCGCCTGCGCTATCTGCAGGTTCGTCCGGCCCTCGCCGACCAGTGCGAGGACGTCCCGCTCGCCGGGGGACAGGGTGGAGAGCTGTTCCGCGTGGTCGGGCGCCCCGGTGCGGGTGTCGGCCCGCTCCAGCAGGACCCGCATCACCCCCGGAGCCAGCGCGCTGCCGCCCGCCGCGACCGTACGGATGCCGGCGAAGAGCTCCTCGGGGCGCAGGTCCTTCAGCAGGAACCCGGCCGCTCCGGCCCGCAGCGCGTCCAGGACCAGGTCGTCCGCCGTGTAGCCGGTGAGGACGAGCACGCGCGGCGGCTCCGGCAGCCGCAGCAGCTGCAAGGTGGCCTCCATGCCGTCGACCTTAGGCATGACCAGGTCCATCAGCACCACGTCCGGCCGGTACGTGCGCGCCAGCGGTACGGCCTCGGCCCCGTCGGCGGCTTCCGCGACCACCTCGATGTCGGGCGCGTTCGCGAGCAGGGTCACCAGTCCCGACCGTATGAGGCTCTGGTCGTCGACCACCATCACGCGGATCGTCATGTGACCCACCTCCCCTGAATCCCCGTCTTATTGCGGACATTACCGGCATACAGGGACTTAAGGCCCGTCAACCCTCCCTCCCCAGTCCCCTTTTGCTGTCCCGCTTGTCCTCTTTCGGGGACTTCGGGGACCCCCCGTTCTCCCGGACGGTGGTTACCGAGGCCGAACGCCCCACCGCTTCACCCGGCGCACCGGCCTCCGTACATGTCCCCGAAGTCAGGAACTCCGCATGTCTTTCCCGTCTGCCCGTACCCTCGCCGGTCTCGTTGTCGCCGGTATCGCCGCACCCGCCGCCGTGGGTCTCGTGGCACAGCCCGCGTCCGCCGCGTCGGTCGGCACGTGGGACAAGGTCGCCCAGTGCGAGTCCACCAACGACTGGAGCATCGACACCGGCAACGGCTACTACGGCGGCCTCCAGTTCTCCTCCAGCACCTGGGTGGAGTTCGGCGGCCGGCAGTACGCCCCCCAGGCCGACCAGGCCACCAAGGCGCAGCAGATCGCCGTCGCCGAGAAGGTCCTGGCGACCCAGGGCCCCGGCGCCTGGCCCTCCTGCGGCAAGCTCGCCGGCCTCCAGCGCGGCGGCCCGGCCCCCGAGGCCCCCGAAGCTCCTGTCAGGGGAGCCGGCACCTCGACCGCGGACAAGAACGCCGAGGCGGCCCCGGCCGCCCCGAAGGCCGAGGGCGCGAACACCTACACCGTCGCCGGCGGCGACACCCTCGGCACCATCGGCTCCGAACTCGGCGTCAGCTGGCAGACCCTCTACTCCGAGAACCGCTCGGTCATCGGGTCCGACCCGGACGTGATCTTCCCGGGCCAGCGCCTCGCGTACGGCTCCGGCGGCTCCTCCGACTCCGGCAGCAGCACCCCGGCCGCGCCGAAGTCCGCCAGCTCGTCGAGCTCCTCGGACTCCTCCGATTCCTCCTCGGACCCGTCCGACTCCTCGGACTCCTCCGGGAGCTCCAGCAGCGCCGAGGGCGTGCTGCCCGTCTCGGGCGGCAGCATCTCCGCGCGCTACCACCAGGCGGGCGGCTGGGCCGCCGGCTACCACACCGGCATCGACTTCGCGGTGTCCACCGGCACCCCGGTCCGGGCCGCGGCCGCGGGCACCGTCGTCTCCTCCGGCTGGCAGGGCGCCTACGGCAACGCCGTGGTCATCAAGCACGACGACGGCCGCTACACCCTGTCCGCCCACCTCTCCTCGGCGACCGCCTCCGAAGGCGAGCGGGTCTCCGCGGGCGAGCAGATCGGCCGCTCCGGCAACACCGGCAACTCCACCGGCCCGCACCTCCACTTCGAGGTCCGCTCCAGCAACAGCTACGGCGCCGACGTCAACCCGGTCACCTGGCTGAACGGCCTCGGCGTCTCCCTGTAACAGCGGGCCGCTCCACGCACGAGCGAGCCGGTCCACCGGGAACCGGTCCAACACGTCCCCCCGGGATGCCCCTTCGGCGGAAGAAGGGCAACCTGGGGGGACGTTTTGGTGTGTTCTACGCACTTATGTGCGTAGACGGGGGAGGGGTGGAGTCATGCAGGCCGTGCCCGGTCGCGCCGGACAGCTGCTGGAACGGGGTCTGCGCACCCTGACCGGGGAGAGCAGCGGGGCACCCGACCCGGTGCGGGCCCGCCGCACCGACCTGTGGCTCGCCCTGGTCTGCGGACTGCTCACCACCCTCAACCTCCACGACGTCCACCGCTTCGGCTTCGTCACCGACTACCCCACGAGCCTGGCCGTCGGCTGGCTCGCGGCCGTCTCCCTGCTCTGGCGCCGCTCCCACGCCTGGCTCCCGGCCCTCGTGGCCACCGCCGCGACCCTCGTCTCCGACGACCGCGGCCCCCTCGTCTTCGGCGCCTACGCCCTGGCCGCGTACGGCAGGGTCCACCGCTGGGGCGGGATCCTGCTGATGGCCCTCGTCTACGCCGCCACCCGCGACGTGATCCTGCCGCTCGGCTACGCGGGGCGGGACCCCGCCTCCTTCGTCCTCGGCTCCATCCTCGTGCCCGCCCTGTACGGGGAGACCGTGCGGCGCAACCGGCACGTCATGACCGCGCTGCGCGAGCGGGCCCGCCAGGCCCACGCCGCCGTGGACCAGGCGGCCGACCTGGCCGTGGTTCAGGAACGCACCCGTTTGGCCCAGCGCACCCACGACGGGCTGGGTCACCGCCTCACCGCCCTCACGATGCAGGCCGCCGCCCTGCGCCTGGACACCGAGGCCGACCCCCGGGTCCGGGAGGCCGCCGGAGCCGTGGAGGAATCGGCGCGGGCCGCGATGGCCGAGGTCAGGGAGGTGCTGGACATGCTGACCGACCCCGCGGGCAGCCGCGCGCACACCTCCCCCGTGGACGTGGGCCGCTTCCTCGGCTCCCTGGCCCGGAACATGCGGGCCACCGGCATGGAGATCACCCACCACACCCAGCCCGGCCTGGGCACCTTCCCCGCGGCCGACGGGCGGCTCCTGCTCCGGATCGCCCGCGAGGGGCTCACCAACGCGGCGAAGTACGCCCCCGGCTCCGCCGTTCGGATGAATCTTTACGCCGAAGGCGGGGAGGTCCGCCTCGATGTGGTCAACACCGCCCCGGAGGGGGAACGGATCGTCCTGGACTCCGGTGGCATGGGCATTCCGGGGCTCCGCCGCGCCCTCACGGAGGTGGGCGGGAAGCTGCGCGCCGGACCCGCGCAGGACGGAGGTCACATGCTCGCGGCGACACTCCCCGACCGACGTGTGCTAGCTTAGAGCTCGTTGCAGTTGTGGTACCCATGAACTTTATGTGCGCCTGACGGGAATGCTCCGACAGGCGCTTTTATTGTTTTGCCGGAATCTCCGGATGGGGCCCTTTGCCGCCTATTCAGGAGATTCAAAAATGGCACTTGGCACCG
Source organism: Streptomyces sp. NPDC058401 (assembly GCF_042722885.1). Taxonomy (NCBI): domain Bacteria; kingdom Bacillati; phylum Actinomycetota; class Actinomycetes; order Kitasatosporales; family Streptomycetaceae; genus Streptomyces; species Streptomyces sp. NPDC058401. The sequence goes on along the minus strand of NZ_JBHXKA010000180.1, from coordinate 1,784 downwards.
TGAAGTGGTTCAACTCGGAAAAGGGCTTCGGCTTCATCGAGCAGGACGGTGGCGGCCCGGACGTCTTCGCCCACTACTCGAACATCGCCACCCAGGGCTTCCGTGAGCTCAACGAGGGCCAGCGCGTGTCCTTCGACGTCACCCAGGGCCAGAAGGGCCCCCAGGCGGAGAACATCCTCCCCGCCTAAGGCAGTCAGCACGCCGGGGTCCGCACCGAGTAGGTGCGGGCCCCGGCTTGTCTGCTGTTTCGCACCATTTGAATTGCAGTGCCTTTGTAGTACCTGCCGGTTTCAGGAGGGCTTTCCCGCATGACCAGCTCCAGCTCCGCACGACCCAGCCGCCGCCCCACCCGGGGTCGAGGTGCGGCCCAGGGACGTCCGAAGGCTGGCGCGGGACGGCAGAAGTCCGCCCCCGTAGCCAGGCCCCAAGAATTCACCATGCCCGAACCGCTGACCCCGGCCCTGCCGCCGGTGGACGCGTTCGGAGACATGGACATGCCCGAGGCGCTGCTGAAGACCCTCGCCGCCCAGGGCGTCACCGAGCCGTTCCCGATCCAGGCCGCGACCCTGCCGAACTCCCTCGTCGGCCGTGACCTGCTCGGCCGCGGCCGCACCGGCTCCGGCAAGACGCTGGCCTTCGGCCTGGCCCTGCTGGCCCGCACCGCCGGCCGCCGCGCCCAGCCGAAGCAGCCGCTCGCGCTGGTCCTCGTACCGACCCGCGAGCTCGCGCAGCAGGTCACCGACGCCATGTCCCCGTACGCCACGGCCGTCAACCTGCGGATCACGACCGTCGTCGGCGGCATGTCGATCAACCGGCAGACCGGCGCCCTGCGCCGCGGCGCCGAGGTGCTCGTCGCCACCCCCGGCCGCCTGAAGGACCTCATCGACCGCGGTGACGCCGACCTCTCCCAGGTCTCCATCACCGTCCTCGACGAGGCCGACCAGATGACCGACATGGGCTTCATGCCGCAGGTCACCGCCCTGCTCAAGCAGGTCCGGTCCGACGGCCAGACCATGCTGTTCTCGGCGACCCTCGACAAGAACATCGACAAGCTCGTCAAGATGTTCCTCACCGACCCGGTCGCCTTCTCCGTCGACCCGTCCGCCGGTGCGGTCAGCACGATGGAGCACCACGTCCTGTACGTCATGGACGAGACCGACAAGAAGGCCGTGGCCACGCGCATAGCCGCTCGCGACGGCCGGGTGATCATGTTCGTCGACACCAAGCGCGGGGTCGACCGCATGGTCAAGAAGCTCCTCGCCGACGGCGTCCGCGCCTCCGGCCTGCACGGCGGCCGCTCGCAGCCGCAGCGCAACCGGACCCTCGACTGGTTCAAGACGGGCGAGGTCACCGCGCTGGTCGCCACCAACGTCGCCGCGCGAGGCATCCACATCGACGACCTCGACCTCGTCGTCAACGTGGACCCGCCGACCGACCACAAGGACTACCTGCACCGCGGCGGCCGTACCGCCCGCGCCGGCGAGTCCGGCAGCGTCGTCACCCTGGTCCTGCCCGACCAGAAGCGCGACATGACCCGCCTGATGTCGGACGCCGGGATCTCCCCGCGCACCGCGCAGATCAAGTCCTCCGACGAGGAGCTCGCGCGCATCACCGGCGCCAAGGAGCCCTCGGGCATCCCGGTCGTCATGGAGGTGCCGCAGGCCACCCCGCCGCGGCAGCGCTCCACCGGCCAGGCCGGCGGCTCCGGCGGCGGCGCGCGCCGCCGCTCGGGCGGCCCGCGCACCGGCTCCGCCACGGGAGCGGCTCCGGCCGCCGGGGGCGGC
>NZ_JBHXKA010000179.1:0-13224 GCF_042722885.1 Streptomyces sp. NPDC058401 | reverse complement strand
GTCTGGGGCGGAGCCCCAGGGGGTCCGGGCGCAGCCCGGTACCCCTTCCAGCCCGTCCGGCGTTTGAGGACCGGGTCCGGGCAGAGCCCGGGGACACCCTCAGCCCCGCCGGCGTTTGAGGCGCGGGTCCGGGCAGCGCCCGGGGAACGGTGGAAGGGCGGGTAGGGGACTTCGCCCCGCAGGGCACCCGGGCCGCACCCGCCCACCAGACCTGCCCGCCCGAGGCGCTACGAGTGGTCCTGCGGCGGGGGAGGCCAGGCCGACGGCGTCGGGGGATGGGCGGGGTCCTCGACCGGCTCCTGGTACGGCTCCCGAGACGGCTCCCGGTACGGCTCCTGGTACGGCTCCCGAGACGGCTCCCGGTACGGCTCCCGGGACGGATCCCGGTACGGATCCGGCTCCGGGACCGGCTCCCGGCCCACCCGGTCGCGCCGCCGCGGCCGCCCACTCATCACGGCCCCCGCCAGGATGAGCAGGGCCCCCGCGCCGAAGGCATTGGCGAGGCCGTCGCCGAGGCCGCTGGCGTCACCGACCGAGAGGCTGCCCGCGGCCTGGCCCTGGCGGACCATCCACAGCACGGCGAAGCCGAGGACGACGATCCCGGAGAAGGCCATGAGCAGCCGCGAGCGCAGCACGATCGCGATCAGCGCGAGCAGGGCGGCGAAGAGGAACGGCAGCAGCAGCGAGCCCAGCAGGGCGGCCTTGTCGTCGGTGATCCCGGCGGAGCTGAACAGCTCCTCGATGCGGTAGTCGCGTCCGTGACGGCCGTCGTACCAGGCACGGAAGGGGCTCCAGACGGCGGCCGTCGCTCCGATCAGACCCAGGAGCGAGCCGAGTACGTTGCGGATCATGCCCGGCCCTCCGGGGGGAGTGGGTCTGGATCTCGATCCCGACGCTACGCCCGCCCCCGGAGTCCCGCACGTGGAGCCATGCGTGGAGCAATACGCGGAGCCCTACGAGGGGAGCGCCGGCGGGAACACCCGCACGACCGGTGCCCCGGCGAGCAGGGCCCCCGTGCGGGACAGGGCTTCCGCCAGGTGCGGGGAGGCCATGTGGGCCTCCCAGGACGCGGAGTCCGCCCACTCCTCCAGGACGACCCAGGTGCCCGGGTCGGTCGGGTCCTCGTACGCGCGGTAGGAGACGTTGCCCGGTTCGGCCCGGGTCGGCGCGACCAGGGCCAGGGCCTGGGCGCGTACCTCGTCCTCCAGACCCGGCCGGGCCCGGAGGCGGGCGATGGCGGTGATGACTCCGGCGGTGTCGGTGCCGGTGTCGGCGTCGGTGCCGGTGGCAGAAGTGGCGGCCGTGGTCTCGTCGGTCATGGCGTGTCCCCCCGGGGAGCGGCTGATCGTCGTCTTCGTGACGCGTGGCGGCCACCGTACCGCTGCGGCTTTCGCCGCCTGGTAGCGTGCCGCCGGTTGTCCAACGGGGAGGGGTACGGGCCATGGTGGTCACGGGGCGGCGGGTCAGGCTCACGGCGGTGCTGGTCGGTGTGGTGCTCGCACTGACGGGGTTCTCGTCGACGGGCGGCAGCGGCAAGAGCAAGAGCAAGAGCAGCGGGGGCGGCTGCTCCAGCTCCAAGAGCAAGACGAAGAAGAAGAGCTACGGCGGCAGCGGCGGGAGCGGCGGCGGCTCCACGGCCACGCCCACGGCCACGGCCACCGAGACCCGGCCGCTCGCGCACGCCGAGGTCGTCACCTGCGCCGGCCCGGCCGCGGCGAAGGCCACCGTGAAGGTCACCTCCGATGCGGCGTCCGGGCACACCTTCCGTGTCCCGCTGGTCTTCGAGGGCGCCTCCGGCCGGGTCGACTCCGGCTCGGTGGACCTCGTGCTGAAGGCCGGCGAGAGCCGGACGGTGGACCTGCCGATGACGAACGCGGCCAAGGCGGGCGAGGTCAAGCGCTGCACGCCGGGCCCGGTCCAGACCGTCTCGACCGCCTCCCCCACCCCGACGTCCGGCGCCGGGACTTCGGGATCCTCCGTCACGGGTGGCAGCACGGGCGGCAATACCCCGAGCAAAACGAGCAAGCCGAAGCCCCGGTCGACGAGGAAGACGCGCTGACCAGTCGGGTGAGCGGTGGTCGAGCCTGCCCGTGATCGTGAGGGGCTGGGTCCAGCCGGTCCTGCCGTCCGGCGAGTACTGGATGTCGACCTTGAGCGCGGTGGCCGGGGGACTGCGCACACCGTCCGATGGCTGTACGGGGCACCGGCAGGGCCTCCCCGTGCCCCTCCCCGTGCCCCCGCACCCCTCCCCGTCCGCCGTCACCGCACCCGCGGCTCCGGACCCGGACCGCGCCGCCCGGCGAACAGCTCCGCCTGCCGTTCGGGCGGCAGGTTCCCCAGCGCGATCAGCCCCGGAGCCTGTGCCAGCGCCTGGTGGAGCGCGGCCTGCTTCGCAGCCCACAGGGACCGTACGGTGCCCTGCACGGCCTCCGTGGGGAAGCCTGCCAGCGTTTCGGCCGCCCGCAGGGCCGCCGGGAGCAGCTCCCCGGGCTCCGCCAGCTCGGAGACCAGGCCGATCTCGTACGCCCGCCGTGCGGAGAGCCGTTCCGCGGTGCCCATGAGGGATATCCGGGCGGCCTCGCCGAAGGGCATGCGCTGCGCCATGTAGATCGCCTCGTAGGCGCTGACCATCCCGTAGCTGGTGTGCGGGTCGAAGTAGGTCGCGGAGGCGGAGGAGATGATGAACTCCGACTCGCCCAGCAGGTAGAACGCCCCGCCGCAGGCCATGCCGTTGACGGCGGCGATCACCGGCTTCCACAGGTCGTTCGCCTTCGGCCCGATGGCGACGAGCGGGTCGTCCACCGAGTACGGGGAAGACGGCTGCGGCACCTCGACGCCCCGGTCGATGCCCGTGCAGAAGGCCGCCTGCCCGGCTCCCGTCAGCACGATCGCCCGTACCTCGTCCTCGTAGCGGAACTCCCGCCACACGGCGGCCAGTTCGGCGGCCGTGGCGAGGTCGATCGCGTTGTGCTTGCGCTCCCGGTCGAGGGTGACGACCGCGACCCCGGTGGCCTTGTCCCGCTCCACCCGCAGTCCGGGGGCGCGGTCGGTCCCGGGGGTCCGGTCGGTCCCGGGGGTCCGGTCCGCTCCCGGGGTCCCGTCGGCCGTCATGACTTCTCCAGCACCCAGCGCGGCACCGCCATCCCGCCGGTCTCGGTGAAGACCACCTGGACCCGTGCGCCGATGCGCAGCCGCGCCGGGTCCACGGAGTCCAGCGGGGCGTCGGCGGAGGTGACGAGGTTCCCGACGAGGCGGATCTGCGGGGCGTCGGCCAGCTCCACGAGGATCACGTTGTACGGGGCCTGCGCGGCGTACGCGGGCAGCAGTGGCGGGTGCGGGCGTACGTAGGACCAGATCCGGCCCCGGCCGCTCATCCGGCGCCATTCGGACTCGAAGGACCGGCAGTGCGGGCAGCAGGGGCGGGGCGGGAAGCGCAGTTTCCCGCACTCGGGCGCGGCGCAGGCCTGGATGCGGAGTTCGCCTTGGGCCGCGTACTCCCAGAAGGGGGCCCCGTCCCCGTCGGGGACGGGCAGGAGCAGCTCGTCCGCGGGCGCGGGGGGCGTCCCGGGCGTGGTGGTGGTGGTCGTCGTCATCGTCTTCTTCAGCTCCTCGGGTCCTCAGGCGCGCAGCAGGATGGCGGAGGTCGGGACGCCCTCGCCGGCGGTCACCAGGCAGGTCGCGGCGTCGGGCACCTGGGCGGTGGAGATGCCGCGGAGCTGTTTGACGCCCTCGTTGATCAGGTTGAAGCCGTGCACGTAGGCCTCGCTGAGGCCGCCGCCACCGGTGTTGATGGGGAGCCGGCCGCCCATTTCCAGGGCGCCGCCCTCGGTGAACGCGGCACCCTCCCCGCGCCCGCAGAAGCCGTAGCCCTCCAGGGAAAGCGGGATCAGGGGGGTGAAGGCGTCGTAGATCTGGGCGACGTCCACGTCCTGGGGGCCGAAGTCGGCCTGCTTCCACAGGTGTCGGGCGGCGGTCCAGGCGGGGCCGGACAGCGGGTCGTCGTTCCAGTAGTTGACCATCCCGTGGTGCTGGGCGGGCAGGCCCTGGGCGACGGAGTGGACGTAGACGGGCTTCTGGCGGCAGTCGCGGGCGCGTTCGGCGCTCACGATGACGCAGGCGAGCGCGCCGTCGGTCTCCAGGCAGTTGTCGAAGAGGCAGAGCGGGTCGCTGATCATGCGGGCGGTCATGTACATCTCGCGGGTCAGCGGGCGTTCGTACATCATCGCGGCCGGGTTCTCGTTGGCCCGGTTGCGGCAGGCCATCGCGACGTTGAAGAGGTGGTCGCGGGTGGCGCCGTACTCGTGCATGTAGCGGCGGGCCAGCATGCCGATCTCGTCGGCGGGGCGCAGCAGCCCGAAGGGCCGCGTCCACTGGCCGGGGGTGGGGAGCTGGACGGCCGTGTTCTTCCACGGCCGCGGGCCCGAGCCGCGTTTGCGCGAGCGCCAGGCCACGCCGACGCTCGCCTGGCCGGTGGCGACGGCGGCGGCCAGATGGCCGACGGTGGCGCAGGAACCGCCGCCGCCGTAACCGATCTTGGAGAAGAAGGTGACGTCGCCGGCGCCGATGGCTTTGGCGACCTCCACCTCGTCGGTCTCCTCCATCGTGTAGGAGGAGAAGGCGTCGACCTCGGACGGGTCTATGCCCGCGTCGTCGAGCGCCGCGAGAATGGCCCGGCAGGCCAGTTCCTTTTCGGACTGCGGCAGTTGTTTGGCAAAGGCGGTCTGCCCGATGCCGACTATCGCCGTAGCGTCCTTGAGCGTTGCCGCCATCGCCACCTCCGGGGTGCACCAGTACTGACAGCCGCGAAGGCTACAGCTAATCTGACGGATAGTCAGCTACTGGTATCGCGGGAGGGCGGACGATGGACGAGGACGAGGGCGCGCGCGGGGCCACGGGCAGGGCGGACGGGGCGCATGGGTCGGACGGGGTGGGCAGGGCGGAGGCGGCGGGCGGGGTGGAGGCGGCGGCCACGCCCGAGGACGGCCGGGCCGATCTCGCCTGGACCAGCATCGGTGGACTCGTCCGGCACGCCGCCGCGCGCTACGCCGGCCGCGAGGCCGTCGTCGACGGACGGGTCCGGATCGACTACGCGCAGCTCGGCGAACGCGTCGAACGGGCCGCCGCCGCCTGCATCGCCGCCGGGGTCGAGCCGGGGGACCGGGTCGCCGTCTGGGCGCCCAACACCCTCGAATGGATCGTCTCCGCCCTCGGCGCCGTCTCCGCCGGAGCCGTCCTCGTCCCCCTCAACACCCGGTTCAAGGGCTCCGAAGCCGCCTACGTCCTCCAGCGCAGCCGCGCCCGGCTCCTCTTCGTCACCGGCACCTTCCTCGGTACCTCCTACGTCGCCTCCCTGCGCCGCGCCGCCGCCGAGGGCGAGGGCTCCGGGCCGCTGCCGGGCCTGCCCCACCTGGAGCAGGTCGTGGTCCTCTCCGAGGACGCCCCGGACTCGTTCCGCACCTGGAAGGAGTTCCTGACCGGCGGCGACTCCGTATCCGCCGAGGCCGTCCGGGCCCGTACGGACGCGATCCCCGCCTCCGCCCCCTCGGACATCATCTTCACCTCGGGCACCACCGGCAGCCCCAAGGGCGCCGTCATCACCCACGCCCAGTCCCTGCGCTGCTACGAGGTGTGGAGCGAGCTCGCCGGCCTGCGCGAGGGCGACCGCTACCTGATCGTGAACCCCTTCTTCCACACCTTCGGCTACAAGGCCGGGGTCATCGCCTGCCTGATGCGCGGCGCCACGATGGTCCCCCAGCCCGTCTTCAACGTGGACACCGTCCTCGCCAACATCGCCGCCGAGCGGATCTCCGTACTCCCCGGCCCGCCCACCCTGCACCAGTCCCTCCTGGACCACCCCCAGCGCGACCACCACGACCTCTCCGCCCTGCGCCTGGTCGTCACCGGCGCGGCCGTGGTCCCCCTCCAGCTCGTCGAACGGCTCCGCGGCGAACTGCACATCGGCACCGTCCTCACCGCGTACGGGCTCTCCGAGGCGAGCGGCATCGTCACCATGTGCCGCCGCGGCGACCCGGCGGAGACCATCGCCTCGACCTCCGGGCGGGCCATCCCCGGGACGGAGGTCAGGATCGTGGACGCGGACGGCGCGGCCCAGCCCACGGGCCGCCCCGGAGAGGTGTGGGTACGCGGCCACAACGTCATGCGCGGCTACTTCGAGGACCCGGCCGAGACCGCCGAGGCGATCACCCCCGAGGGCTGGCTCCGCACGGGCGACGTAGGCGTCCTCGACACCGCCGGAAACCTGCGCATCACCGACCGCATCAAGGACATGTTCATCGTCGGCGGCTTCAACGCCTACCCCGCCGAGATCGAGCAACTCCTCGGTCTGCACCCCGACATCGCCGACGTCGCCGTGGTCGGCATCCCCGACCCCCGGCTGGGCGAGGTCGGCAAGGCGTACGCGGTCCGCCGCCCCGGCGCCGTCCTCACCGCCGACGACCTGATCGCATGGTCCCGCCGCGAAATGGCCAACTACAAGGTCCCGCGCGAGGTGGAGTTCGTCACGGAACTCCCCCGCAACGCGAGCGGCAAGGTCCTCAAACGAGACCTCCGCATCCGCTGACACCGCCGACCGCCCGGGGCCCCACCGAACGGGTGGTCCCCCGCCCCGGGCTGGTCCGATCGGTCGGATCTGACGGTGGGTCGCACCGGGACGCTCCGAGCGCCACCGGAGCCGAGGCTATGCATGGGTGGCCCGACCACCCATGAGCCCCGACCTCGGGAGGCCCCGCATGCGCCCCATCCAGTCCCTACGCCCCATCAGAGCAGCCGGCCTCGGCTCGGCCACGGCCCTGCTCGCCCTGCTCGCCTGCGCCTCCACCGCATCCGCATCCGCATCCGCGGCGGACACGACCTCCCCCCACGACCACGAGGTCATCACCCTGACCGGCCGGCTCGCCGAGCAGTCACGCTTCCCCGTCCACCCCGGCGGCGCCGCCGCCCAGGGCGACCGGACGGTCTTCCGGTCGATCCTCTTCGACAAGGACGGCAACCAGGTCGGCGAGACCGGCGGCACCTGCACCACCACCCGGGTCGACAACGACGGCGCGGAGGCGTGCAACGTGACCTACAGCCTCCCGGGCGGCCAGCTCGCCGTGCAGGGAATGGTCTTCGGCCACCTGACCCCGGGTCCACCCCCCGCGTTCGACAATGCGATCACCGGCGGAACCGGCAAGTACGACCGGGCCCGCGGCTCGATCCACGCCGAAACGACCGCCCCGGGCGAGCGCCGCTTCACGATCACCCTCGAACCCTGACCCGCCGCCCCGCCCCGACCCCGCCGTTCATCCTGCGGACCGGGGGTGGCCCGTTCTCCGGCAGGGACGAAGACGGCCACGTCCCTCCGAGCTAAGTGCTGCAGCCCTTGCACTTCCCGGGAGCCGGACTACGGAACGCCAGCTCGCACTCGGTGCAGTTCACGAACGGATCGGGCGGTACGAAGGCGGGCGCGCGGGGCAGCGGAACCAGCGGTGGCGGCAACTGCGCGGCCAGCCGGTGGGCGATCAGCCCCGCCGGATTGCGCAGCCCTTCCGGCAGCCGGCCGGTCAGCGCGCTGACCAGCGCCTGCACCCCCGCCCCGCGCTCCAGCCAGGCCTCGACCCCACCCGCGAGGTACCGGATATCCCGCTCCCCGAGCAGCAGCCGCGGATCGACCCGCCGCAACCCCGCGAGCACCTCGCACGCAAGCCGCCGCCGCCCGGGATCGTCCGGCTCCCGCGGTACGGGCAGCCCACCCGAGGGCGGCGTCGCCTGGGCCTCGGACGGCTCCTCCGCCGGGCACTGCACCCCTGACTCCGGGGCCTCCGGCTCGACCGCCGACGCCGACGCCGACGCCGATGCCGGCGCGTCCGGTACGGCAGGTTCCGTCTCGGGCGGCGGCGGGTCCACGACGGAGACGGAGGGGGCCACCGGACCCGAACCCGCTCCGGGACTCACCCGACCCACATGGGCCCCGCGAGCGGCGACGCCGCGACGCGCAGCCGCCACGGTGGCGGCCCGGGGGTGGTTGTAGGACACCGTGCGGGTGGCGATCCGCCCGCCCGGCAGGCTCTCCAGGGACCGGTCCAGGTACCCGAACAGCACCAGTTCCCGTAGCCCCTTGGCGATCGAGGTCTCCCCGATCGAAAGCCGTTTGGCCAGGTCCTTGATGCCGATGGGAGTCCCGGAGGGCATCGACTGGATGAAGATCCCCAACATCCGCGCGATCACCGACATTTCGGGATGCTGGATGAGGTCGTTGCTCACGACGGTGAACCGCTCGGTGAGCCGGACGTTGGCGTGTCGAACGCCGTATGCCGCGCGCGAGGGCGAGGTAAAGTGCACCGAAGCCATGGGGAAGGTCTTGCTTCCTTATTGGTAGCCAGCGGGAAGGGCTTACTTCCTCGTTGGTCAGGCCCTCGATCGGGATTCGCAGTCCCGGCGGGGGCCGTCTCATGTCCAAGTTGTCGGGGCGAGCATATGCCAGACAACCACCCTGAAATCCACACCAGTTGGCGAATTCACCCGTGCGAGTGAGTGCCGCTCGGCGGGAGGCTGGTGGGGTCTGGAAGAGGTTCTTTCTCCAGGTTCTGAAGCCAAAAGAAGCATCGCGCCCCGCCGGGACGCGCCCGGGCGCGTCCCGGTAGCGTCGGGCTCCCGCACCAAAGTTCGAGACGGGACAGGTGGACCGCCATGATCATCACCGAAGAGGCGGAGTTCGACCCGCGGGAGATATTCGAGCTCTACGACTCGGTCGACTGGCAGGGCTACACCAGCGACCCCGAAAAGCTGTACCGCGGCCTGGCGAACTCACACCTGGTCATCACCGCCAGGGACGGGTCCGGCGCCCTCCTCGGACTGGCCCGCACGATCTCCGACGACGAGGCCGTTTGCTACGTACAGGACCTACTGGTGAACCCCAAGTACCACCGGCAAGGAATCGGCCGAGAGTTGATCGAGCACCTCAAGGCGCGCTACGCCCACTGCCGCTTCTTCCTGCTGTCCACCGACCACGAGTCGACCCCCGAAGGCCCCCGCAACCACGCCTTCTACCGCTCCCTAGGCTTCCTCTCCTACGAGGAAAAACAAATGTCGGCCTTCGGCCTCCCGAGAGCCCGCTGACCCACCTCCCGCAACTCAGCGGACAACGGGTCCGCGCCCGGCCCTCCAGTCGTCGATGCGCTTGCGGATGCTCGGCACCATCGAAAGGCCGTCCACGGCTTCCGGCGCGAACCAAGCCACCTCGAACGACTCCCGGACGGCGCAGTCCGCGAGGTCAGCCCGTGAAGGGTTCCGGGATGAAGCGGCCCCAGGCTACGAAGGCGGCCAGGAGGACGTAGGCCAGGTCTACCGCCATGTACGCGGGCTCGTGGCGGCGGTAGCGGGTGAGGGTGGCGCCCAGCATGAGGAGGGTCAGGCCGACTGCGGCCAGGGGGACCAGGATCGGGGCGGTGTCCAGGACGGCCGGGAGGATCAGGGCTGTCGCGGCCAGCATCTCCACGGCGCCGATGGACTTCACCGCGCCGGGGCCGAAGTCCTCGACCCACTTCGCGCTGGCGCCGCTGGCGGCGATCTTCTCCTTCGGGGTGAACACCTTGAAGGCGCCGCCGAGCAGGTAGGCGACGGCGAGCAGTCCGGTGACGATCCACAGCGCGATGTTCATGGGAGTAGTCGGTCCTTGTGGGGAGGGGAGGGGCCGGGCGCGTGGGGTCAGTGCTGGAGGCTGCCGGGCTGGTAGTCGCCCGCCGGGGTCTGGACCATGACGTTGCCGCGGTTGAAGGCGTTGATGAGCGCGATCTGGGTCACCAGGGCGGCGAGTTGCTCGTCGTTGAAGTACTTGGCGGCGTTCGCCCAGACCTCATCGCTGACCCCGCCGGCCGCGTCCGCGATGCGGGTGGCCTCCTCGGTCAGGAGCAGGGCCGCGCGCTCGGCGTCGGTGTACACGGTGGCCTCGCGCCAGGCCGCGACCAGGTGGAGGCGTACCGCGGTCTCGCCCGCTGCCGCCGCGTCCTTGGTGTGCATGTCGATGCATCCGGCGCAGCCGTTGATCTGGCTGGCGCGGAGCATGACCAGTTCGCGGGTCGAGGCCGGCAGGGTCGACTCCCCGAGCGCCTTGCTCGCGGCGATGATGTGCTTCCACGCCTTGACGGCGACCGGGTCGGCGAAGAGGTTCAGGCGAGCGGTCATGGCGGATTCCTTTTCCGTTGTGGGGTGTTCGGTGGGTGGTCTTCCTTGTGCTCCCTCTAAGACACGGCACCCCTGTGGGCTGTGACAGGTGGTGGATGTGACCCCGGTCACTGGGTCTGTTCATGATCAATGAGCCGGAGGTCCTCCGATAACCTGCCGGACGGCGCGCAGCGAATCGGGGGAGGGTTTCGTGCAGGAGTCACAGGAGTCACGGGAGTCACAGGAAGCGGCGGACGTGGCGGATGCGGTGGCGTACCGGCCGCTGCTGTTCTCCATCGCCTACGGGATGACCGGGTCGGTGGGTGACGCGGAGGACATCGTCCAGGACGCGTTCCTCGGGCTCACCAAGGCCCATCGGGCCGGGATCGAGATCGCCGCTCCGAAGGCGTACCTGACCACGTCGGTGACCCGGCTCGGGATCAACCACCTGGGCTCGGCCCGGGTGCGGCGGGAGACATACGTGGGGGAGTGGCTGCCCGAGCCCGTCGTCGTGTCCGGCGAACGGCCGGGGCCGGCCGAGCACGCCGAGCTGGCCGACTCCCTGTCGATGGCGTTCCTCGTCCTGCTGGAGGCCCTGTCGCCGGTGGAGCGCGCCGTGTTCATGCTGCGCGAGGTGTTCGGGTACGGGTACCCGGAGGTGGCCCGGGCCACCGGCAAGTCCGAGGCGAACTGCCGCCAGATCTTCGCCCGGGCCAGGAAGCACATCGCCGCGGGCGGTCCGCCGGCCCCCGCCCGGCGGGCGGAGGGCGAGGAGCTGGCCCGTACGTTCTTCGAGGCCGCGGCCGGCGGCGAGCTGGACACCCTGCTCGACATGCTCGCGCCAGACGTCGTCTTCCACGGGGACGGCGGCGGCAAGGCGCGGGCCGTCGCGCAGTCGGTGGCCGACCGGCAGCGCGTCGGACAGCTGCTCATCGGCGGGCTCCGCCGGCTCCGCTCGCTCGGCGCCTCGCTGCGCCCGGTCCTGGTCAACGGCATGCCGGGCGCGATGATCGTCGACGCCGAGGGGCGGGTCGCCAGCGTGGTAGAGCTCGACATCGCCGACGGTGTGGTCCGGGCGGTCCACACCGTGTCCAACCCCGACAAGCTGGGCCACCTCGGCCCGGTCTCCGACATCGGCCGCCTGCCGGGGAAGGCGGAGGAGGAGGGGGCGGAGTAAGGGCTCAGGCCGCCCTGCGGGCCAGGACCAGGCGCCAGCTCGGTGTTCCGTCCGGGCGGCGGCCGAAGTGGTCCAGGGGGAGCGTCTCCACCGTGAAGCCGGCCGCGCGGAGGTCCGTGCGTACGCCGCCCAGCGGGAAGGTGCGGTAGTACATGACGAACGGCGGGCGCCAGAGGGCATTGCGCACGCGCATCGCCGCGTCGAAGCCGGCCAGGGCCCACCAGGCCGGGCGGCTCGGCGGGATCGGAGCGCCGATCGGGAAGGCGAACACCCCGCCGGGGCGCAGCGCCGCATGGACCCCGGAGAAGACCGCGGGGCGCTCGTCCGGGAGGAAGTGGCCGAAGGCGCCGAAGCTGACGGCCAGGTCGTACGAGTCCCCGAGCGCGGCGGGCAGGGAGCGTGCGTCGGCCCGTAGGAGGTCCACCCGCTCCTCGGGGTGGGCGAGCCCGGCCTCGGCGAGCATGCCCGAGCTCAGGTCCACCCCGGTCACCCGCCCCCGGCACAGCCGGCGCAGCATGCCGAGGCCCGCGCCCGTACCGCAGCACACGTCGAGTCCGGTGCCGAAGGGGCCCTCGTGGCGGGCGAGCGTCTCCTCGACCGCGTCGAGCATCCGGTCGGGGGTGCGGAAGGGGGTCTGGTCGAACTTCGGGGCCAGCAGGTCGTAGCCCCGCTCGATGGAGGACATGGCCTGGACGGCCAGTTCGCGGAAGGTCGGGCCCTGGGAGGTGAACACACGGTCAGCCTAGTCAGCGCGGATGCGGGCGGCCCGCATTTCAGGCCCTTCGGCCCCGGGCAAAACGGGCATCCCGTGGCGTAAGGTGAATCGATACGTTTTGCCAACCCTTGGGGATTCCGTGGCCAAAGCCATACGAAGTGAGGTGCCGGGTCAGAACGTGGGCCAGGGCATGGTCCACGGCGTCGGCCACGGCACGGGCCTGGGCGTCGGCCACGGAACGGGCTTGGGCGTCGGCCATGGCACGGGCCCGGGCGTGGCCCCATGCGCGGCCCAGGGCATGGAGCGGAGCTCCACGAACGGCAGTGCCCTGGAGAAGACCCTGCGGATCACGGAGGCGCTGACCGCGTTCGGCGGCCCGCACCGGCTCGCGGAGCTGTCGGCCGCCGCCGGGGTCCCCAAGTCCAGCACCTACCGGATCCTCGTCTCCCTCGTCGAGCAGGGCTACGCCGTCACCGACGGCGAGGGCAGCTACGGGGTGGGCCTGCGGCTGCGCTCCCTGGCCGCCGAGATCTCCGCCGAACGGCCCGAGGGCATCGTCGAGTTGCTCGAATTCCTCCAGAAGTGCACCGGCCAGGCCGTCCACCTGGCCCTGCGCAGCGGCAACGCGCTCACGTACATCCGCAAGATCGAGGGCTCCCGCTCCCACCGGACCTCCTCGCGCGTCGGCATGCGCGTCCCCCTGCACGCCACCGCGATCGGCAAGGCCGTCCTCGCGCACCTGCCGCCCGAGGAGACCGAGGGCATCCTGCGCGCCACCGGGATGCCCGCCCTGACCCGGCAGACCCTCACCGACCGGGAGGGGTTCGCGGCCGCCCTGCGGACGGTGCGGGAGCGCGGCTACGCCGTCGACGACGAGGAGCACGAGCCCTCGGTCCGCTGCCTGGGCGCGCCGGTCTTCGACCGGGAGGGCGTGCCGGTGGGCGGGGTCAGCCTGACCGCCTCCGCCTTCCTGAGCACGCGGGCGGAGCTGGAGAGGTTCTCGCCGGCGCTGCTGGAAGCGGCGCGGGGCGTACAGCGGCTGCTCCAGCTCGGCGGCTGAGCGGCCCCGGCGTCTGCCGTCCCGGCGTCTGCCGTCCCGCCGTCCGCCCGCTCCTCGCCGCCCTCGCGCGCACGCGCACGTACGGCGGCCGCGGTGGTCCCCCTCCTTGCC
>NZ_JBHXKA010000178.1:0-13422 GCF_042722885.1 Streptomyces sp. NPDC058401 | reverse complement strand
CAGGGAGAGGGGGGAAGCGGGGCCGAGGTGTGAGGCCGCCGGACGGAGTCCGGCGCAGCGGGGCGAAGCCTGCGGAGCAGTGCGAGCACCGCGTCGAGAAAGGCGGCGAGCGCCGCGTCGAGAAAGGGGTGCGGGCTAGTTGTTCACGCCCGTGTTGCCGAAGGCGCCGTTCAGCAGGCCGATCACGTTGACCGAGTTGCCCACCACGTTCGCCGGGATGTGGACGGGGAGCTGGAGCTGGTTCCCCGCGGCCACGCCGGGCGAGTTCAGGGCCTCGCCCTCCGCCGACGCACCGCCGTGCGCCGACGAGACACCCGCGCCGGCGGCGAGGAGGCCGCCCGCGATCATGGTGACGGCAGCGGCCTTCTTGAAGTTCTTCACGTTCTCGTCCTCCAGTACGTCTGCCGCGGCCAGCCGCCGCGGCACGTCATGAAGAACGCTCATCCGACGAACGGGATGCGCCATGTGGGCTACGTACACCCGTCCGTATGAATCACCGCGCGCATGCGTTACTGCGCGATGCCGTGCCTGACCGCCCACAACGCCGCCTGCGTGCGGTCGGCGAGGTCCAGCTTCATCAGGATGTTCGAGACGTGCGTCTTCACCGTCTTCTCCGACAGGACGAGCGCGCGGGCGATCTCCCGGTTCGAGCGCCCGTCCGCTATGTGGTGCAGCACCTCGCGCTCGCGGTCCGTCAGGTTGCCGCCGCGGCCGGAGGACGGGCCGGGGCCCTCCTCGGCGAGCAGGGCCCCGGCGACCTCCGGCTGGAGGAGGACGTGGCCCGCGTGCACCGAGCGGATGGCGGCGGCGAGGGCGTCGGGGTCTATGTCCTTGTACACGTAGCCGGCCGCGCCCGCGCGCAGGGCGGGGACCACCGTGCGCTGCTCGGTGAAGCTGGTGACGATCAGCACCCGTGCCGGGTTCGCCAGCCCGCGCAGTCTGCGGAGGGCTTCGATGCCGTCGGTGCCCGGCATCTTGATGTCCATCAGGATGACGTCGGGGCGGAGCTCCTCGGCCCGGTCGATGCCCTCCTCGCCGTCGGCGGCCTCGCCGACCACCTCGATGTCGTCCTGGACCTCCAGGAAGGTGCGCAGGCCCCGGCGGACCACCTGGTGGTCGTCGACGAGCAGGACCCTCACGCGGGCGCTACGGCCCGGTGTGTCAGCCACCGGGTACCTCCAGTTCGATCGTGGTGCCGGTGCCGGGCTCGGACCGCACGGTGAGTTCGCCTCCGACGCCCGCGGCCCGGTCCCGCATGGAGACCAGGCCGAGGTGCCGGCCCGCGCGGCGGACGGTGGGAGGGGAGAAGCCTGTTCCGTCGTCGGTCACCCGGAGCCGGGCTCCCCCGGTCTCCCGGCGGGTCAGGGTGACGTCGATCCGGTTGCCGGCGGAGTGGCGCAGGGCGTTGTGCAGGGCTTCCTGGGCGACGCGCAGGACCGCTTCCTCCTGAGCCGCGGGCAGGGCACGTACGCCGTCGCAGGTGAAGGTGACGTGCGCGGTGTGGGCCCGGTCCAGGACGCGGACCTGATTGCGCAGGGTGGCGACCAGGCCGTCCTCGTCGAGGGCGGCGGGGCGGAGCTCGGTGACGGCCGCGCGCAGTTCGTCGGCGGCCTCCGCCGCGAGGACGGCGACCTGGTGCAGCTCCTCCTTGGCGCGGGCCGGGTCGCGGTCCACGAGGGCGGCGGCGGCCTGGGCGGTCAGGCGGAGCGAGAAGAGCTTCTGGCTGACCGCGTCGTGCAGCTCGTGGGCCAGGCGGGAGCGCTCCTCCGCGATCGTCAGCTCGCGGCTGCGCTCGTAGAGGCGGGCGTTGGTGAGGGCGATCGCCGCGTGCTGGGCGAGGAGGGAGAGGAGCTCCTCGTCCTCGTCGGTGAAGCCGGGCCCGCCCTGCGGGGAGCTCCGCTTGTTCGCGAGGAAGAGCGCGCCGAGGGTCTCCTCGCCGTCCCGGATCGGCAGCCCGAGGAAATCGGACATGTCGGGGTGGGCGGCGGGCCAGCCCTCGAAGCGGGGGTCCTTGCGTACGTCGGCCAGCCGCTCGGGGCCGTCCTGGTGGAGCATCGCGGCGAGGATGCCGTGCTGGCGGGGCAGCGGGCCGATCGCCCGCCACTGCTCCTCGCTGATGCCGTCCACGACGAACTGGGCGAAGCCGCCGTGGTCGTCCGGGACGCCCAGGGCGGCGTACTCGGCGTCGAGCAGCTCGCGGGCCGAGGCGACGATCGTGCGCAGCACGTCGCGGACCTCCAGCCGGCGGCTCATGGCCAGCAGCGCGGTGCTCACGGCGGCCAGGCCGCCGCCGCGGGGGGCTCGGGGTCCGGAGTCCATGGCCTCACCGTACTCGCGGCGCCGGGGCGGGCGGATCGGGCCCGGGGCGTAGGCCCTGCCCGGGCGGCGGCCTAGGGCTCGGCCTAGGACTCGGCCCGGGCTCGGCCTAGGGCGAAGGGACCCGGCGGGGTGCGGCCGATGGCCGAGGCGGCGGGGGCGGCCGGGTTCCTAGGTTCGGGGCATCTGCAGGGCGGTTCGGAAGGCGGGGGTGCGGTCATGTCGGTGGCGCTGGTGACGGGGGCGTCGAGGGGGCTGGGCCTGGCTGTGGCCGGGGAGCTGGCGGCGCGGGGCTGGGACCTGGTGCTGAGTGCACGGGGTGCGGGCCCGGCGGCGGAGGCCGGGGAGGCCCTGCGGGCCGCGGGGGCGCGTGTCACGGTGGTGGCCGGGGACGTGGCCTCGGCGGCGCACCGGGCGGAGCTGGTGGCGGCGGCGCGGGCGCTGGGCGGGCTGGACCTGCTGGTGAACAACGCGGGCGTGCTGGGCGCGGAGCCCCTGGTGCCGCTGGCCGTGCACCCGCTGGAGGGGCTGCGCGAGGCGTTCGAGGTGAACGTGGTGGCGCCCCTGGGGCTGGTCCAGGAGACGCTGCCGCTGCTGCGGGCGGCGGACGCCGGGGCGGTGCTGAACATCAGCTCGGACGCGGCGGTGGTGGCGTACCGGACCTGGGGGGCCTACGGGGCGACGAAGGCGGCGGGGGACCTGATGTCGGCGGTCCTGGCCGTCGAGGAGCCGGGGCTGCGCGTGTGGTGGGCGGATCCGGGCTCGATGCGGACGCGGATGATGGCGGCGGCCGAGCCCGGGGAGGACATGGCGGGGCTGCCGGGCCCAGAGGAGGTGGCTCCGCTGCTGCTGAGGCTGGTGACCGAGCGGCTGCCGAGCGGCCGGTACACGGCGCGGGGGCTCAGCGGGGTGGAGCGGTAAACGGGGAGGGGGCTCGGGGGGGTACGGGAGAAGGGACTGTATATATAGGGACATTCCGCCGGGTCTTGTGGCCCGGGTTCCGGCCGGGCGGCGGGGCCGGCGCCGAGGCGGGACTCGGTGCGGCTGCTGGCCTCCCGGGGCGCCTCGGAGGTGTCGCCGCACGCCTTCCGGGAGCTGCCGGGGCCGCTGCGGGCCGGGGACGTGCTGGTGGTGAACACCTCGGCGACACTGCCGGCCGCCGTGGACGGGCGGCAGGGCGGCCAGGAGCTCGGCGAGCACTTCTCCACGCGCGGCGAGGACGGCCCCCGCTGGGCCGTGGAGCTCCGCAGCCGGGACCGGGTCGCACAGGGGTCGACCCGGCCCGGGGCCGGAGGGCCCGCCGGGGCCGTCGCGGAGCTGCCGGGCGGGTGGCGCCTCGCCCTGGAGGAGCCGCCGGCTCCGGGGGCGGACCGGCTGCGGTGGACGCGGCCCGTGCCGCCGGCGGGGCGTCCGGAGGAGGTGCCGGCGCTGCTGCGCTCGTACGGGCGGCCGATCCGGTACGCCCACACGGAGCGGGACCAGCCGCTGTCGGCGCACCAGACGGTGTTCTCGGTGCCGCGGGCCGGCGGGGCGGGTTCGGCGGAGATGCCGAGCGCGGGCCGACCCGGAGCTGGTGGCGGAGCTGGTGCGCCGGGGGGCGCATCGCCCCGCTGACCCTGCACACGGGGGTGGCCTCGCAGGAGGCGCGCGAGCCGCCCTACCCGGAGCGGTACGAGGCGCCCGCGGCCTCGGCCCGGCTGGTGAACTCGGCGAGGGCGGGTAATCGGGGTGGGGACCACGGCGGTGTGGGCGCGGGTGTCGGCCGTCGGCGGGGAGGGGTGCTGCGGGCCGCCCGGGGCCTCGCGCCTGCTGGTGCCGTACTGCTCTGGTACGCCTCAGCCGTAGCGAATCTGTACCTCTGGCACGAGTTCGGGAACGTTCATCTGCTACTCAAGGATGAGAACGGTCACTGAGCGGATTGCTGCCGCAACGGTTGGTGAGATTGATACGTGCCCGATGTGAGCCCGCACATAGGACGCACATCACTTACGAAGCTCCCTAGTGGACGCATAAAAGCGCTGTTAGCGCTGGCTCACGTACGCCGGGCCCCGAAATCCAGGCCCGTCTCAGGCCCCTGATCCACTAAGCGGGATCGTACGTCACACCTTTGCCACAGGATTTTGCCACCGCTAAGAATTGCTCCCGTCGCACAGCACCGCGGATCCCGGATCCGAAAGGCGCTTTCCTGCGGCCCCCGCTATTCGAAGAGGTTGCTACGCATGACCGAGACCAACACTCCCGGCCACAGTCGTCGTCTGACGAAGGCCCACAAGCTTTCCGTCGCCGGTGTAGCCACCCTGGGCGCCGCCGCTCTCGCCTTCTCCCTCGTCCCGGCCTCCGCCGGTGAGGCCTCGACGACCGTGGCCACGGCCCCCGTCGCCTGGTCCAAGGTCGTGGACAGCGCGCAGACGCAGGCCATGCAGCAGCACCTCACCGTCCAGCAGGTCGTCGCCGGCCAGCAGGCCAAGGTGGCGCAGGACGCGAAGGCCGCGAAGGATGCGGCCGCCAAGGCCAAGGCCGAGGCGGACGCGAAGAAGGACCGCGACCAGAAGGCGGCCGCCAGCCGTTCCGCGACCCGCACGCCGGTCTTCGCGAACAACCTGGACGGCTGGATCAAGGAAGCCCTCTTCATCATGAAGCGCGAGGGCATTCCGGGCACCTACGCCGGGATCCACAAGAACATCATGCGCGAGTCCAGCGGCAACCCGATGGCGATCAACAACTGGGACATCAACGCCCAGAACGGCATCCCCAGCAAGGGTCTGCTCCAGGTCATCGCCCCGACCTTCAAGACGTACCACGTCAAGGGCACCAAGTTCGACCTGTACGACCCGGTGGCCAACATCGTCGCGGCCTGCAACTACGCGGCCGACCGCTACGGCTCCATGGACAACGTCAACAGCGCCTACTAGGCCTCTGGCGTCCTCCCACGCCCCCCATGCGCCTCAGGGCGGCCCCGGTGTTCCGGAGCCGCCCTGAGGCGTTTCGTGTGGACCCGCGTGCGGTACGCGGCTCCGGTGCCTACTTGCCCGCGCGCATGACCTCGGGCTCGTGGCGGCGCAGCAGGCGCTGCACGGCGAAGCCGCAGGCGACGCCGAGGAGCAGCAGGACCGTGATGTTCAGGCTCCACTGGCCGACCGTGGCGTCCCAGAGCGGGTCGGTGTTGGTCGGGTTCTCCGCGTCCCACGGCGGCATGAGCACGCCGAGGTTCAGCGTGGTGCCGGCGGCGGCGATGGCCCAGCGGGACGGCATCAGCCAGGCGAACTGTTCCAGGCCGGGAGAGTCGTAGACCTGGAAGAGGATGCCGGTGAAGACGACCTGGACGATCGCGAACATGACGAGCAGCGGCATGGTCTTCTCGGCGGTCTTCACCAGCGAGGAGATCACCAGGCCGAACATCATGGAGGTGAAGCCCAGCGCGATGACCGACAGGCAGATCTCCACGGCCGGCGGCATCAGCAGACCCTCGGCGGGCAGGTCGCGCGGGTAGAAGCCGATCGCGCAGATGATCACGCCCTGGATGGCCGTGATGAAGCCGAGGACGAGCACCTTCGAGGCGAGGTACGCGGACCGGGACAGGCCGGTCGCGCGCTCGCGCTCGTAGATCACGCGTTCCTTGATCAGCTCGCGGACCGAGTTCGCGGCGCCGGAGAAGCACATGCCGACCGCGAGGATCAGCATGATCGTGCCCGCGTCGCCGTTGAAGCGGGACGGGGCGACGGGCGGCCCGAGTCCGAACTTCGCGGGGATGACGACGGAGACCACGCCGAGGACCGCCGGGAGGATCAGCATCAGCCCGATGAAGCCCTTGTCGGACGCGATGACCGACATGTAGCGGCGCATCAGCGTCCAGAGCTGGGATCCCCAGCCCTGCGGCTTCGGCGGCCGGGTCTGCTGTACGGCGGGCTGCACCGACTGGGGTGCGACGGCGTCGATGTCGGCGGCGTAGAGCTGGTAGTGCTGCGAGCCCTTCCAGCGGCCGGCCCAGTCGTAGTCGCGGTAGCTCTCGAAGGCGGAGAACACATCGGCCCAGGTGGTGTAGCCGAAGAAGTTCAGCGCCTCGTCCGGCGGGCCGAAGTACGCGACCGAGCCGCCCGGGGCCATGACCAGCAGCTTGTCGCAGATGGCCAGCTCGGCGACCGAGTGCGTGACGACGAGGACCGTGCGGCCGTCGTCGGCGAGGCCGCGCAGCAGCTGCATGACATCGCGGTCCATGCCCGGGTCGAGGCCCGAGGTGGGCTCGTCCAGGAAGATCAGCGAGGGCTTGGTCAGCAGCTCCAGGGCCACGGACACGCGCTTGCGCTGGCCGCCCGAGAGCGAGGTGATCTTCTTGTCCTTGTGGATGTCGAGCTTGAGCTCGCGCAGCACCTCGTTGATGCGGGCGGCGCGCTCGGACTCGGCGGTGTCGCCCGGGAAGCGGAGCTTGGCCGCGTACTTGAGGGCGGTGCTGACCTTCAGTTCCTTGTGCAGGATGTCGTCCTGCGGGACCAGGCCGATGCGCTGGCGGAGCTCCGCGAACTGCTTGTACAGGTTGCGGTTGTCGTAGAGGACGTCGCCCTGGTTGGCCGGGCGGTAACCGGTCAGCGCCTTGAGCAGCGTCGACTTGCCGGAGCCGGAGGGGCCGATGACGCCGATCAGCGACTTCTCGGGGACGCCGAAGGTGACGTCCTTGAGGATCTGCTTGCCGCCGTCGACCGTGACCGTGAGGTGGCGGGCCGAGAAGGAGACGTCACCGGTGTCGACGAACTCCTCGAGGCGGTCCCCGACGATCCTGAACGTCGAGTGGCCGACGCCGACGATGTCGTTCGGGCCCAGCAGCGCGGTGCCCGACTTCGCCAGCGGCTGGCCGTTGACATAGGTGCCGTTGTGGCTGCCGAGGTCGCGGATCTCGAAGCGGCCGCCCGGCATCGAGCGGAACTCCGCGTGGTTGCGGGAGACCTGGAGGTCGGAGACCACCAGCTCGTTCTCCAGCGCACGGCCGATGCGCATGACGTGGCCCAGCGCGAGCTGGTGGAACGTCGTCGGGCTGCGGTGGTCGCCGTAGCCCGGGGTTCCGCCACCGCCCGGCTGCTGCTGCTGCGGGAAGGACTGCCCCTGCTGCCCCTGCTGAGGCTGCTGGGCCTGCTGCTGCGGGAACGGCGGGGCCTGCTGGGCCTGCTGCTCCCAGGGCTGCTGCGGTGCCTGCTGCGGTGCCTGCTGCCGGGCCTGCGGCTGCTGCGCGTACGCCTGGGCGGGCGACTGCTGCGCCACGGCCGGCTGCGGCGCCTGGGCGGCGGCCGCACCCGCGACGGGATTCAGCCTCGGCCCGTCGGTGGCGTTGCCGAGGTGCACCGGCGTGCCGGGGACGAGCTCGGCCTGCTGGACCCTCGCCCCGCGCACGTACGTGCCGTTGGTGCTGCCGTGGTCCTCGATTCCCCAACCTCGCCCGTTCCAGGCGATGGTGGCGTGCCGCCACGACACCCGGGCGTCATCGATCACCACGTCTCCCTGGGGATCGCGCCCCAGCGAGTACGACCTGGACGGATCGAGCGTCCAGGTCCTTCCATTCAATTCCAGTACGAGTTCCGGCACTCCAGCCCCACTTAAGTCCCCCGAGAATCCCCCATGACGTCAGGGAGTCTAGGGATGGCGAACATCCGGGGGAACTATTTCAGGCGCACGGCCACAAGAGGAATCCGGGCCGTGTCGCAGGGGCCGGAGGGACCCTCCGAGGGGGCCGAAAGGTGCACGGAAGGTGCGTTTCGGGACGCCCCGGCATCGCTTCGTCCCGTCGGGTGGGCTCGCACCCCGCGTCGGCCGGCCCTCGGCCCGCGTTCCCCGCGCGGCCTCCGGCCGTCCGTCGGCACGCCGTCGCCGGGATCTCCACGCGCCCGCTCCAGGGCCCGCCCATGGCCACCGCACGACCTCCACATGTCCGGCGTGCGGCTCCCGCACGTCCGTACGGAACGAATCGGTTCCGCCAGGTGGGACGGGGCTCCGCGCGCGCAGGCCGGGGAGATACGGTGAAGGCACCATGAGCGCTTCGCAGACCTCCGACGTCCCCACCCTCCTCGTCAAGATCTTCGGCAAGGACCGTCCCGGGATCACCGCCGGGCTGTTCGACACCCTCGCCGCCTACTCCGTCGACGTCGTCGACATCGAGCAGGTCGTCACCCGGGGCCGCATCGTCCTGTGCGCCCTCGTCACCCACCCGACCGCCGGCACCGAGGGCGAGCTGCGGGCCACCGTCCACAGCTGGGCCGAGTCCCTCAAACTGCAGGCCGAGATCCTCTCCGGCACCGGTGACAACCGGCCGCGCGGAAGTGGCCGTTCGCACGTCACCGTGCTCGGGCATCCGCTCACCGCCGAGTCCACGGCCGCCATCGCCGCACGGATCACCGCGACCGGCGGCAACATCGACCGCATCTTCCGGCTCGCGAAGTATCCGGTGACGGCCGTGGAGTTCGCCGTCTCCGGCACCGCGACCGAGCCGCTGCGCACCGCACTGGCCACCGCCGCCGCGCAGATCGGCGTCGACGTGGCCGTGGTCTCGGCCGGGCTGCACCGGCGGGCCCAGCGCCTCGTCGTCATGGACGTGGACTCGACCCTGATCCAGGACGAGGTCATCGAGCTCTTCGCCGCGCACGCCGGCTGCGAGGCCGAGGTCGCCGAGGTGACCGAGCGGGCCATGCGCGGGGAGCTGGACTTCGAGCAGTCGCTGCACGCCCGGGTCGCACTGCTGGCCGGGCTGGACGAATCCGTGGTGGACAAGGTCCGCTCCGAGGTGCGCCTCACCCCGGGCGCCCGGACGCTGATCCGCACCCTCAAGCGCCTCGGGTACCAGGTGGGCGTGGTCTCCGGCGGGTTCACGCAGGTGACGGACGATCTCCGGGAGCGGCTCGGGCTGGACTTCGCCTCCGCCAACACCCTGGAGATCATCGACGGGAAGCTGACGGGCAGGGTCACGGGCGAGATCGTGGACCGGGCCGGCAAGGCCCGGCTGCTGCGCCGCTTCGCCGCGGAGGCCGGCGTACCGCTGGCCCAGACGGTGGCCATCGGCGACGGGGCCAACGACCTGGACATGCTGAACGCGGCGGGGCTGGGCGTGGCCTTCTGCGCCAAGCCGGTGGTCCGCCAGGCCGCGCACACCGCGGTGAACGTGCCCTTCCTCGACGCCGTGCTCTACCTGCTCGGGATCACCCGCGAAGAGGTCGAGGCCGCCGACCTGGCGTGACCCCGGATCTCCGGTTCCCTACGACGCAGCGGGCCCCGGCACTGTAGAAGTGCCGGGGCCCGCTGCCGTCGGGGTCGTCGGGGCGTGCGCGTCAGCTGTGCGGGGTCCAGAAGTCCAGCAGGGTGCCCACGCCGTGTTCCACGGACTTCCAGGAGCCGGTGAAGGAGACGACGGCGATCCCGGAGGTCGGGAAGCCGCTGCGGTTCATCCGGGCCAGTACGTCGCCCTGCGCACTCCCGGCGAGGGCGTCGGCCAGCGCGTGCATGCCCGGGTTGTGGCCGATGACCAGGAGGTTCTTCACGTCGTCGGAGGTCTCGTTGACGAGGGCGATGAGCTCGCCCAGCGAGGCCTCGTAGAGCCGTTCCTCGTACGTGGTCTTCGGCCGGTGCGGCAGCTCCTGGACGGCCAGCTTCCAGGTCTCCCTGGTCCGGGCCGCGCTGGAGCAGAGGGCCAGGTCGAAGGGGATGCCGGTCTGGGCCAGTTTCTGGCCCGCGGCCGGGGCGTCGTGACGGCCGCGCTCCGCGAGGGGGCGGTCGTGGTCCGTGCCGTCCGACCATTCGGCCTTGGCGTGCCGGAGGAGGACGATCCTGCGGGGTGTGTCGGCGCTCATGACTCCCAGCTTCGCATGAATCGAGCCACGGGGCGCAGGGTGTTGGGGCGCTCACCCGCAGGTGTGGGGCGTGTCCCGGCGCACGGGCGCGCGGGCGGGCTCGCGGTGGCTGGCGGCCCGTCAGCCGACGGCGTTCAGCAGCCGTTCGGTGACGTGGACGAGCGTGGAGCCTTCGCCGGAGGCGGCGTGGGCCTGGCCGGATCCCGCGAGGAGTATGAGCAGGAGGCCGAAGGCGAGGGCGGGCAGGGCGAGCGCCCACCAGGGCAGCCGGGCGTCGGCCCCGGTGGCGCGGGGGGCGGACGGGTGGCGGGGGGCCAGGTGCGTGGGGGCCGACATGGCCGCCTCCGTGGGGTGCGTCGGACGGGCTCGCTCTTGCTCTTCGAATCTAAGGATTCGAGCAGGCGGTTCCCATCCGGGACGCACCCCAGATGACCCTGAGCCTGACCCCCTAGGGGTTGGGGGGTTAACCCCACCCCTTACGGGGAGGCGAGGGTGGCGAGGACGGCGATGATCACGGTCACCAGCAGCATCGCGCCCAGCACGAGGCCGAGCTTGCGGTGGCCGTTCTGGGGGTTCGGTTCAAGTACGGGCGACATGCCGATCAGTCTCGCATGCCGCATTCGTCCTCGATCGTGCGGTCCCGGCCCGCCAGCACGCCGAGCGCGATCTGCGGGACGAGCAGACCGGCCATCAGGGCGAGGGGCAGGTCCCAGCCGCCGGTGTGCTGGTAGAGGGTGCCGATGAGGAGCGGTCCGGGGATGGAGATGAGGTAGCCGGTGCTCTGGGCGAAGGCGGACAGCTTGACGACGCCGGCCGGGGACTTGGCCCGCAGTCCGATCATGGTGATGACGAGCGGGAAGGCGCAGTTGGAGACGCCGAGCAGGAGGGCCCAGGCCCATGCTCCGGCCGCGGGGGCGAAGGAGAGCCCGAGGTAGCCGAAGAGGCCGAAGAGGCCGAGCACGACGGCGATGGGTCCCTGGTTGCGCATCCGGCCGGCGAGGCCCGGGATGACGAAGGCGAGCGGGACGCCCATGACCATGGTGACGGCGAGCAGGATGCCCGCCGTGGAGGCGGAGACGCCGGCGTCGCGGAAGATCTGCGGGAGCCAGCCCATGGTGATGTACGCGCCCGTGGCCTGGAGTCCGAAGTAGCAGGCGAGGGCCCACGCGGTGCGGCTGCGCACCACGCTCGGCCCGGTGTCGGGGCGGGCGGCCGGTGCGCCGGCGGCCGCGGCCTTCTCCTTGCGGGCCGCCGCGGCGATGGCCAGCCAGGGCAGGACGGCGGCCACGGCGAGGAAGGCCCAGATCAGCAGGCCGCTGCGCCAGCTGCCGCCGAGGGCCTGGGTCATCGGGACGGTCGCGGCCGCGGCGAGCGAGGTGCCGGCGGCCAGGGCCATGGAGTAGAGCCCCGTCATGGTGCCGACCCGGTCGGGGAACCAGCGCTTGACGATCACCGGCAGGAGCACGTTGGTCAGGGCTATGCCCGCCAGGGTCAGGGCGCTGGCCGCGAGGAATCCGGCGGCGTCGCTCGCGAAGGGCCGGATCAGCAGGCCCGCGGCCACGGCGGCCATGCCGGCGCAGACGACGGCGGCCGGGCCGAAGCGGCGGGAGAGCCGGGGCGCGGTGACGCCGAAGACGGCGAAGCAGAGGGCGGGCACGGAGGTGATGAGTCCGGCGACGGTGCCGCTCATGCCGAGGCCCTCGCGGGTCTCCTCGAACAGGGCGCCGAGGCTGGTGATGGCGGGCCGCAGGTTGAGGGCGGCCAGCACGATGCCGACGAGGAGCACGGGTCCGAGCCACCCCGGCTGCGGGGCGGCGGCGGGGGTGGGAAGGGGCTGCCGGGATGCCGTGCGCGCGACCTGGGGCCGGTTCAGGGTCTGGATTTCTTCGTCGGACATTCCGACATCATAGAATCATGGGATGATTGGTTGTCCACCCCAGCGTCGTATCGTGCCCGTCACTGCACATCCGAGAGGAACCCCGACCGCATGCCGCTGACCTCGCCCCGGCGATCCGCGCTCGTCGACCAGGTGATCGCCCAGCTCAGGAACCAGATCACCACCGGCGAATGGCCCGTGGGATCCCGCATCCCCACCGAGCCGGAGCTCGTGGAGCTGATGGGCGTCGCCCGCAACACCGTGCGGGAGGCCGTCCGGGCCCTCGCGCACAACGGCCTCCTGGACATCCGCCAGGGCTCGGGGACGTACGTCATCGCCACCAGCGAGCTGGCCGGGGTCATGCACCGCCGCTTCGCCGGCGCCGATCCCCGGCACATCGCGGAGCTGCGCTCGACGCTGGAGTCCTCGGCGGCCCGTCTCGCGGCGGAGCGGCGGACGGCGCGGGACCTCGTACAGCTGGACGCGCTGCTGGCGCGGCGCGAGGAGGCGTGGGCGGGCGGGGACGCGGAGCCGTTCATCGCGGCGGACGTGGCCCTGCACATGGCGGTGGTGGCGGCCTCGCACAACGAGGTGCTGATCGAGCTGTACGCGGACCTCGGTGATCTGGTGGCCGACTGGCTGCGCACCGACGTGGGCACGGAGCTCGATGCCGCCTCGCACCTGGACCACGAGCGGCTGATCGAGGCGATCCGGCGCGGGGACGGGGACGCGGCGGCCTCGGAGGCGGCGGGCTATCCGTTCGTCTGCCTGGCCAAGGAGGGGCGGTCCGCGGGGGTCACTGCCGCTGGTGGCTGACCCAGGCGGAGCGGACTTCCTTCCAGCAGCGGCCGGAGAGCTCCACCCGGCCCGCCGGGCCGACGGGCACGGCGGCGCCGTCACCGTCCACGTCCCACCAGCGGTCGCACTCCACGTGCAGGCGGACCAGGTCGGTCTGGGGGTAGCCGTTGTGGCAGAACGCGACCACCTGCGAGCCGTTGATCTCGGTGTCGCAGTCGGCCCCGAAGAGCTCGCGGGCGGCGGGCTTCGGGGGCTGTACGGGCGGTTCCGCGGGGATCTGGGCCAGGTCGACCACGGCCGGGGCGTGGACGTCCGTGCCGGGCGCCGGGGCGGGCACCTCGTCCTGCGCGACGGCTCCCGGGAGCAGGAATCCGGTCAGGACCACCGAGGTGACCAGCAGGGATACCGCTCGGCTACGCCTCGCGCGCACTCCCGTACCTCCTCCCCGCAGGAGCCGGGAAGATCCCGACGGGCCCAGTTTGCAGTGAAATGTCCCGATTCTCGACTCGGGAAGATCCGGCCCGGGGGCGGACATCTGATCGAGCAACCCCGTACGGTCCCCTCCCCGCACGCCGAAACGGCGGCGGCCGCGCCTCCCGGAAGGGAAGG
>NZ_JBHXKA010000177.1:0-13463 GCF_042722885.1 Streptomyces sp. NPDC058401 | reverse complement strand
GACGGGGTGTGTCCCCGTCGGCCCGCTGCTTTGGCGCCGTGCGCGCCGGACGCCCGGATCAGGCGTCGATCTTCTCCATGACCTCGTCCGAGACGTCGAAGTTGGCGAAGACGTTCTGCACGTCGTCGCTGTCCTCCAGCGCGTCGATCAGCTTGAAGATCTTGCGCGCGCCCTCTTCGTCCAGCTCGACCTGCATGGTCGGCAGGAAGTTGGAGTCGGCCGAGTCGTAGTCGATGCCGGCGCCCTGGAGCGCGGTACGGACCGCGACCATGTCGGTGGCCTCGCTGATGATCTCGAACTGCTCGCCGAGGTCGTTGACCTCTTCGGCCCCCGCCTCCAGCACCGTCTCCAGCACGTCGTCCTCGGACAGCTCGCCCTTGGGCAGCAGGACGACGCCCTTGCGGTTGAACAGGTACGAGACCGAGCCCGGGTCGGCCATCGAACCGCCGTTGCGGGTCATGGCGACCCGCACGTCGGACGCGGCACGGTTGCGGTTGTCGGTGAGGCACTCGATGAGCACCGCGACGCCGTTCGGGCCGTAGCCTTCGTACATGATCGTCTCGTAGTCGGCGCCGCCGGCCTCGAGGCCGCCGCCGCGCTTGACCGCGGAGTCGATGTTCTTGTTCGGGACCGAGCTCTTCTTCGCCTTCTGGATGGCGTCGAAGAGGGTCGGGTTTCCATCGATGTCGGCGCCGCCCATACGGGCCGCGACCTCGATGTTCTTGATCAGCTTCGCGAAGAGCTTGCCGCGCTTGGCGTCAACCACGGCCTTCTTGTGCTTCGTCGTAGCCCATTTAGAGTGGCCGGACATCTGCCTGTCTCCTTCGCGTCACCAACAGTGTTCGCCTCAGATCCTACCGGGACGGCGTTACAGCCCCGCGCGCACCATGTCGACGAAGTACGCGTGGACCCGGTCGTCGCCCGTGAGCTCCGGGTGGAACGAGGTCGCGAGGACGTTGCCCTGCCGTACGGCGACGGTGTGGCCGTCGTACGTGGCGAGCACCTCGACGGCGCCGCCGACGGACTCGACCCAGGGGGCCCTGATGAAGACGCCCTCCACGGGGCCGCCCCCGATGCCGGCGAAGTCGACCTGGGCCTCGAAGGACTCGTTCTGGCGGCCGAAGGCGTTGCGGCGCACGATCATGTCGATGCCGCCCAGGGTCTCCTGGTCCTCACGGCCGTCCAGCAGCTTGTCGGCGAGCATGATCATGCCGGCGCAGGTGCCGTAGACCGGCATCCCGGCCCGTACGCGCTCGCGCAGCGGCTCCAGCATGCCGAACAGCACGGCGAGCTTCGACATGGTCGTGGACTCGCCGCCGGGGATCACCAGGGCGTCGACCTCGGCGAGCTCCTCGGGGCGCCGGACCGGCCTGGCCACGGCGTCAGCCGAGGCCAGGGCGATCAGGTGCTCCCGTACGTCGCCCTGGAGTGCCAGGACACCAATCACGGGGGTGGTCATGGTGATGACTACCAGCCGCGGTTGGCGTAGCGCTCGGACTCGGGGAGGGTGTCGCAGTTGATGCCGACCATGGCCTCGCCCAGGTTGCGGGAGGCGTCCGCGATGATCTTCGGGTCGTCGTAGAAGGTGGTGGCCTTCACGATGGCGGCGGCACGCTTGGCCGGGTCGCCCGACTTGAAGATGCCGGAGCCGACGAAGACGCCCTCGGCACCGAGCTGGCGCATCAGCGCGGCGTCGGCGGGGGTGGCGACGCCACCGGCGGAGAACAGCACGACCGGGAGCTTGCCGAGCTCGGCAACTTCCTTGACCAGCTCGTACGGGGCGCGCAGCTCCTTGGCGGCGGCGAACAGCTCGTTGTTGTCGTAGCCGCGCAGGCGGGCGATCTCGTTCTTGATCTGGCGCAGGTGACGGACGGCCTCGACGACGTTGCCGGTACCGGCCTCGCCCTTCGAGCGGATCATGGCCGCACCCTCGGCGATGCGGCGCAGGGCCTCGCCCAGGTTGGTGGCGCCACAGACGAAGGGGGTGGTGTACGCCCACTTGTCGGAGTGGTTGACCTCGTCGGCCGGGGTCAGGACCTCGGACTCGTCGATGTAGTCGACGCCGAGGGACTGGAGCACCTGGGCCTCGACGAAGTGGCCGATGCGGGACTTGGCCATGACGGGGATGGAGACGGCCTCGATGATCTCTTCGATCATGTTCGGGTCGGACATCCGGGCGACGCCGCCGTCCTTGCGGATGTCGGCGGGAACCCGCTCCAGGGCCATGACGGCCACGGCGCCGGCGTCCTCGGCGATCTTCGCCTGCTCGGCGTTGACCACGTCCATGATCACGCCGCCCTTGAGCTGCTCGGCCATGCCGCGCTTGACGCGGGAGGTGCCGATCGCCGACTCAGCGGACTGCGGGGTGGAGGGAAGCGTGCTCACGGATTGACCTCACTCGAAAGGAAGATTCAGGCGCTACTGGCGATCGCCAGGGCGATCTGGTGGTACTCGACCGAGGAAACCTTCTCGACCAGTCCACGGCAAGGGCCAATGTGCAGCCGGTGGCCCTTTGCGATTTGGCCATTGGGTACAAGTTACGGCCGCTCGGCCAGATCCACCGGAGGCTCGTCGTCCATCTCGAAGGCCAGCGGGAACGGTGCGTGGCCCGCCAGCCGGAACCAGCGGACCTTGCGGTGCCTGCGCAGGGCCCGGGCCGCGCGGACCGCGTCGTTGAGGAACCGCCGCGCCATCGGCACCCGGCGGACCGCCGCGGCGAGCTCCTCGGCCGCCTCCGCACCGCCCGGGGCCGCCTTCAGCGCGTCCACCTGCCCGACATCGGCGAACACCGCCCGCAGCGCCTGGCTGAGCTCGCTCTCGGCGACCTCGCGGTGCTCCTCCTCCGCCTGGCGGGCCGCGTGCGCGGCCTCGTACAGGACGAGGGAGGAAGCCGGGTCCAGCACCCCGGAGGTCGCCACCTCCAGCACCACGGAGGCCCGGCGGACGAGCTGCGCGTCGAGCGCGGCCCGCGCGGCGTCCATCCGGGAGTGGAGCCGGTCGAGACGGCCGGCCGTCCAACTGAGGTACACCCCGACGAGGCCGAGGCCGAGGGCAATCCAGACAAGGGTTTCGATCACGGGCCGCGACTCTACCTTTCGACGCGGAGCTCGCACCGCTCAGCGCTGGCGCGCTTCCCGGGCTCCGCCCGGACCCGCGCCTCAAACGCCGGCGAGGCTGGGTCTATCCAGCCCCTCCGGCGTTTGAGGAGCGGGGGTCCGGGGGCTGGCCCCCGGGAACGGCGCCGCACGCGGGATCGGGTCCGGGGCGGAGCCCCGGGGAACGGGCGAAGGGCGGGTAGGGGACTCCGCGCCGCACAGCGGCACACCCACAGCCGGGTCCCGCACGGACGGGCCCACAGCACGCGGGCATGGCCGGGGCCCGGGCGGGGCCGGGGTGGCTACGTGTCGCGGGTGAGGCCCAGGCGGGTGCGGAGGGGGACTCGTTCGTCTTCGGCTACCGCGGCCGCGCCGTCGGTCACCGTTTCGTAGACGGCCAGGATGTCCGCCGCCACCGTCGACCAGTCGAAGCGGCGTACGTGGGCGGAGCCCCGGGCGCTCAGTTCCTCGCGTCGCGCGGGATCGCGGAGGAGGGCGATCGCCGATGCCGCCAGGGAGTCGGGGTCCTCGTTCGAGAAGAGCTCCCCCGCCGCCCCCTGGTCCAGGACCTGCGCGAAGGCGTCGAGGTCGGCGGCCAGGACGGCCGCCCCGGCCGAGAGGGCCTCGACCAGGATGATGCCGAAGCTCTCGCCGCCCGTGTTCGGGGCCACGTACACGTCGACGCTGCGCAGCAGCCGCGCCTTGTCCTCGTCCGAGACCATGCCGAGGAACTCGACCCGGGAGCGGAGTTCGGGCGGGAGGGAGGCCACGGCCTCTTCCTCGTCGCCGCGGCCCGCCACGAGGAGGCGTACGTCCGGGCATTCCGCGGCGATGCGCGGGAAGGCCGCCATGAGGACCGGCAGGCCCTTGCGCGGTTCGTCGATGCGGCCGATGAAGCCGAGGGTCTGGCCGGACCAGGCCGGGTTCGGGTCGGCCTTGGCGAAGAAGTCCACGTCCACGCCGTTGGGGATGACCACCGCGTCGCCGCCGAGGTGTTCGACCAGCGTGCGCCGCGCGTACTCGCTCACCGCGATCCGGGCGCTGATCTTCTCCAGCGCCGGCTGGAGGATCGGGTACGCCGCGAGCATGGCGCGGGAGCGCGGGTTGGAGGTGTGGAAGGTGGCCACGATCGGGCCCTGCGCCGCCCAGCAGGTCAGCAGGCCCAGCGACGGGGAGGTCGGTTCGTGGATGTGGACCACGTCGAAGACCCCGTCGTGCAGCCAGCGCCGTACGCGGGCCGCCGACAGGAAGCCGAAGTTGAGGCGGGCCACCGACCCGTTGTACGGCACCGGCACCGCCCGGCCCGCCGAGACCACGTACGGGGGCAGCGGGGTCTCGTCGTCCGCCGGGGCCAGGACCGACACCTGGTGGCCGAGGCCGATCAGGTGTTCCGCCAGGTCCCGGATGTGGAACTGGACCCCGCCGGGGACGTCCCAGGAGTACGGGCAGACGATGCCGATCTTCACGCGGGGTGCTCCTCGGGACGGCCGGCGGTGGTGTCCAAATCGTCCAGCCACAGCCGCTGGAGCATGTGCCAGTCCTGCGGGTGTTCGGCGATGCCCTGCGCGAAGGCGTCGGCGACCGCCTGCGTCATGACGGCCGTCTTCTCCTGCCGGGTGCCCTTCCCGGGCACCTCCACCGGGGGGTGGATCCGGCCGTACATCTTCGGCGCGTTCCCGTAGTAGAGGGTGGCGGGGAGCAGGACGGCGCCCGTCTGCTGGGCGAGCAGGGCCGGGCCGGCCGGCATGCGGGCGGCCGAGCCGAAGAAGTCCACTTCGACCCCGGAGGCCGACAGGTCCCGGTCCGCGACCAGGCAGACGAGCCCGCCGGAGCGCAGCCGCCGGGCGAGGGTGCCGAAGGCGGCGCCGCCGTTGTGCGGGAGCACCTCCATGCCCAGGCTCTCTCGGTAGGCGACGAAGCGGTCGTAGAGGGTCTCGGGCTTGAGCCGCTCGGCGACGGTGGTGAAGGGGACTCCGATGTGGGTCACGGCCCAGGCGCCGGCGAGGTCCCAGTTGGCCAGGTGCGGGAGGGCGACGACCACTCCGCGTCCGGAGGCCAGTGCCTCGCGCAGGATGTGGTCGTCCTTCATCTCCACGTCGGAGCTGAATCGTTCCTTGGCCATGGTCGGCAGGCGGAAGGATTCCATCCAGTACCGCATGTAGGAGCGCATGCCCGCGTGCGACAGCTCGCGCAGCCGCTCGGGCGTCGCGTCCGGCACCACCCGGGCCAGGTTCGACTCCAGGCGCAGCACGCTCTTGCCGCGCCGCTTCCAGACGAAGTCCGCGATCCGCCGGCCGAGGGCGCCCGCGGCGGGCTCGGGCAGCTTCTTGACCCCGGCCCAGCCGAGTCCGTAGAGCCCGTCGACCAGCTTGTCCTGTGCCTTGCCCATCAGGGCGTACCGCCTTCGGAGGGAGCGCCGGCAGCGGCGGCGGCAGCGTCGGCCTCCGCCGATTCGCGCCGTACGGTCACCACGCGCTGGATCAGGGTCACGAGCGAGCCCGCCGCGACCACCCACAGTGCGATCGGGAGCAGCAGGCCGATCCAGGAGGGGACGCCGAAGGTCTCCAGCCCGGACAGACCGGCCGCGACCAGCGTGATCACGAGCCGTTCGGCGCGTTCGATGAGGCCGTTGACGGCCACCGGCAGGCCGATCGATTCGCCGCGGGCCTTGGTGTACGAGACCACCTGGCCGCTGGCCAGGCAGAAGATGGCGACGGCGCAGAGGGCGTTGTTGTTCCCGGAACCCGCGTACCAGAGTGCGAGTCCGCCGAAGATCGCCGCGTCGGCCACCCGGTCGAGGGTGGAGTCGAGGAACGCGCCCCACCGGCTGGAGACGCCGGCCTGGCGGGCCATGTTCCCGTCCACCAGGTCGGAGAACACGAAGAGCGTGATGGTGATCGTGCCCCAGAAGAACTCGCCCATGGGGAAGAAGACCAGGGCTCCGGCCACCACTCCGGCCGTGCCGATGAGGGTGACCGCGTCGGGACTCACTCCCATCCGGAGGAGAAAAGCGGCGAATGGCGTGAGAACACGCGTGAAGAATGCACGCGCGTACTTGTTCAGCATGGCCTTCCCGGAGGGTCGCTGGGCCGCACGGCCACCACGGCCACCGGCTGGCCCATCGTAGCCAGGGCCCCGGGCCATCGGCGCCGCGCACCCACCGGTTCACACGACGTGGCCGGTTCTCGGGCCGTTCGCCACGTTCCGCGGGCCGTCCGGACGCGGCCCCGGCGCGACCGCCGACGCCGTCCCGGCGCCGCCCGGAGGTCTCCCTCCCCCGCGCCTCCGGTACGACGTATGGACGCGGTGTGACGGCAGTGCAAAGCTCGAAGGGGGCCTTTTCCCCTCCATCCCCTCCACGTCGGGAGGCACGAGCATCGTGGGAGCCGCATCACACCAATCCGGAGCCGCCGGAAGAGCACCGGCGGCCGACCACCCGGCCTCCGTACGGAACGTCGTGCTGGTCGGCCACAGCGGGTCCGGCAAGACCACCCTGGTCGAGGCCCTGGCCCTGACCGCCGGCGCCGTGAACCGGGCCGGGCGCGTCGAGGACGGTGCCACCGTCTCCGACTACGACGAGATCGAGCACCGCCGCCAGCGTTCCGTCCAGCTCTCCCTGGTCCCCGTGGAGTGGGCCGGAATCAAGATCAACCTCCTGGACACCCCCGGTTACGCCGACTTCGTCGGAGAGCTCCGGGCCGGACTGCGCGCCGCCGACGCGGCCCTCTTCGTGGTCTCGGCCGCCGAGGACGGCGACGGGCTCTCCGGGGCCACCCGGATGGTCTGGGACGAATGCGCCGCCGTCGGCATGCCGCGCGCCATCGTCGTGACCCACCTGGAAGCCGCCCGCGCCGACTACACGCAGATGACCACCGTGTGCGGGGACGCCTTCGGGGCGGACGACCCCGATGCCGTGCGCCCGCTCTACCTGCCCCTGCACGGCCCCGCCGCCCCCGACGGCCACGCCCCGGTCGCCGGGCTCCTCGGACTGCTCTCCCGGCGCGTCTACGACTACACCTCCGGCGACCGCGTCGAACGCGACCCGGACCCCGGCGAGCTCGCCCTGATCACCGACGCCCGCGCCCGGCTGATCGAGGGGATCATCGCCGAGAGCGAGGACGAGACCCTCATGGACCGCTATCTCGGCGGCGAGGACATCGACCTCAAGACCCTGGTCGACGACCTGGAGCGGGCCGTCGCCCGCGGCACCTTCCACCCCGTCCTGATGGCCGCCCCCGCCACCGGCGGCGCCCGCAGGGGCCTGGGCACCGTAGAGCTCCTCGAACTGATCACCGGCGGCTTCCCCACCCCGCTGGAGCGCGCTCCCGTGGGCGTCACCACCCCGGACGGCGCGGCCCGCCCCGCGGTCACCTGCGACCCCGGCGGACCGCTCGTCGCCGAGGTGGTGAAGACCTCCTCCGACCCCTACGTCGGCCGCGTCTCGCTCGTCCGCGTCTTCTCCGGCACCCTGCGCCCCGACGAAACGGTCCACGTGAGCGGGCACGGGCTGACCGACCGCGGGCACGA
Source organism: Streptomyces sp. NPDC058401 (assembly GCF_042722885.1). Lineage (NCBI taxonomy): Bacteria > Bacillati > Actinomycetota > Actinomycetes > Kitasatosporales > Streptomycetaceae > Streptomyces > Streptomyces sp. NPDC058401. The sequence continues at coordinate 5,841 of NZ_JBHXKA010000177.1, read as the reverse complement.
GGACCACGATGTCGACGAGCGCATCGGCGCGCTCACCTCCCCCTTCGGCAAGCAGCAGCGCGCCTTCTCCCACTGCATCGCCGGGGATCTGGCCTGCGTGGCGAAACTCACCCGCGCCGAGACCGGCGACACCCTCTCCGCCAAGGACGGCCCCCTCCTCATGGAGGCCTGGTCCATGCCCGACCCGCTGCTCCCCCTGGCCATCGAGGCCCACAGCAAGGCCGACGAGGACAAGCTCTCCCAAGGCCTGGCCCGGCTGGTCGCCGAGGACCCGACCATGCGGCTCGAACAGAACCCGCACACCCGCCAGCTCGTCCTGTGGTGCCTCGGCGAGGCCCATCAGGACCTCGCCCTCGAACGGCTGCGCACCCGGTACGGGGTCCAGGTCGACCCGGTGCCGCACAAGGTCAGCCTCCGCGAGACCTTCGGGGCGAAGGCCGGCGGCCGCGGACGGCACGTGAAGCAGTCCGGCGGGCACGGCCAGTTCGCCATCTGCGAGATCGAGGTGGAGCCGCTGCCGCCGGGCAGCGGGATCGAGTTCGTCGACAAGGTCGTCGGCGGAGCCGTTCCGCGCCAGTTCATCCCCTCCGTGGAGAAGGGCGTCCGGGCGCAGGCCGCCCGCGGGCTCGCGGCCGGCTACCCGCTGGTCGACGTACGCATCACCCTGCTCGACGGCAAGGCCCACTCGGTGGACTCCTCCGACGCCGCCTTCCAGACCGCGGGCGCCCTCGCCCTGCGCGAGGCCGCCGCCGGAACCTCCGTCCAGCTCCTCGAACCGGTCGCCGAGCTGGCCGTACTCGTGCCCGACGAGTACGTCGGCCCCGTCATGAGCGACCTGGCCGGCCGCCGGGGCCGCGTCGTGGGCACCGACGCGGCGGGCACCGGCCGGACCCGGGTCCTCGCCGAGATCCCCGAGATCGAGATCGGCCGGTACGCCGTGGAGCTGCGCTCCGTGTCGCACGGCACGGGGCTGTTCAGCCGTACGTACGCGCGGCACGAGCCGATGCCGCCACAGATAGCGGACAAGCTGCGCGAACGGCCAGAGAAGGGAAGCCAGCTGACATAGCGTCACTCCGGCCGCCCATCCAACCCGCTTGCGATGGGCGGCATTTACCTGTCCCATGACCACGGGGAGCAATCGGCCGATAGGCTCGTCCGCGCGTGAGGCGGGCATGGCGAACGGGTAGACCAAGCACGCAGAGCACGCATGCGGACCGAGCGGGCAGGCCCGCACACGAGCACGACGCACAGCGATGGGGGCAGCGGTGGCGGACGACGGATTCGACTTCAGGCCCGGGGCACAGATCCCACTCCAGGGCGGCAGCGGCCAGACCGCCGCGACCAACGCCCTCGCCTCCGCCGCCTACCGGGACGGCGGACGCGACACCAAGCTCGACGAGATACTCAAGGCCAACAACGAGTACCACGAGTCCGTCGTCAAACCCGCCAAGATCTCCCTGCTGGCCCCCAACCTCGGCGAGGCCTTCTGCCGCGCCGTCGAGGCCCGCACGGTCCCGCCCACCCGCAAACCCCTCATCCAGTCCTTCGGCGCCGACCCGCAGACCGTCGTCGAGCACTGCCTGGCCGCCTCCCGCATCCGCAAGGAGCGCGACCGCAAGCTCCGCATGATCATGCTCGTCTGCGGGGTCTTGTTCCTTCCCGGACTGCTGCTGTGGCTCGGCCTGTTCTGGGCCCGCAAGGCCCTGGCGGGCTCCAAGGCCAAACGGGCCTCCTGGCTGGGCACGGCGCTCCTCGTCGGCGTGGGCCTGGTCGTCGCCGTGCTCATGTTCCGGCTCCCGGTGACCGGCTTCCTGGGCCTCTACGTCCGCGCCATGGTCATCGCCCCGGTCGTCGGCTGGTTCCTCGCCCGCCGGCTCTGCGAGGCCACCGCCGAAGACCTGCGCTCCCGCTGGGACGGGCTCCTCGCGGGCGGCGGCGGGGTGGCCGCCAAGATCCCGGAGGCCGTCCCCGGCAACCCCGACGAGAAGGCCCGCGAGGACCTGCGCCACTCCCTGGCCAAGCTCACCGCCGAGGACCGCAGCAACGCCGTCTTCTACGCGGGCCCCAAGGGCATACTCGGCATGGGCACGCGCTGGGGCAGCTGGCAGATGGCCGAGGAGCTCGTCCCCAAGAACGAGGGCTCCGAGATCCACCCGTTCCGCAGCTGGGACGTCATACGGGCGATCGACACCCAGCTGCGCAAGCTGGAGCGCGGCCCCCTGCACACCGGCGGCCTGCCGCCCGCCTCGATCACGCACTGGATCGTCTCCCCGGTCGGCGAGGGCGCCAAGGAAGTGACCCGCCCCAGCGGAGCGGACGTGGACACCTTCCTGGTCAAGCCGCACGAGATCACCCGGATCTGCAACGAGCAGCAGTTCAGCGCCGGCAACCGGCACTACCTCGGCATCCAGTACCCGCTCTGGGACGGCCAGCTCGTGATCACCATGCTGGTCACGGTCACCGTGCTCTACAAGACCCTGCGCGTGGAGGTCACCGGGCACGCGCTCGGCCCGGTGAACGGCTTGTTCACCACCAAATCGGCGGCGCCCGTGGACGAGGTCGCCAAATCCGTGCGCTTCTGGGAGACCGTGGAGCTCAAGCGGCCCGTGGTCGACACGAGCGAGGTCGTACGCCTCGCCGTGCGCGCGCCCCTCACCTGGTACCCGCCGCTCCTGGAGTTCCTGGGCGGCAAGCTCGTCCTCCCGGAGCCCTTCGGCGTCCGCCACGTCTGGGCCGGCCAGCCGTGGCGCCACCGCTTCATGGCGGACGACGCCATGCGCGCCGCGACCCCGGTCCTGCGAGCGGTGCACACGGCCGCGATGCGGGTCCTGGAGGAGAACGGGGTCGACACCGAACGCTTCACCAACCGCTCGATGATCGTCAGCGGCATGGTCCAGGACGCCGCGCCGCGCAAGGCCGACGTCTACGACGCCTGAGCCCGCGCGGGCGTCCGCGGCAGGATCCGACAGGGACGGCCTAGTCGGTGGGCCAGGCGTCGGCCAGCATCTGGCGGGTGTCCGCGAGGAGTTGGGGCAGCACCTTGGTGTGGCCCACGACCGGCATGAAGTTCGTGTCCCCGCCCCAGCGGGGCACGATGTGCTGGTGCAGGTGCGCGGCGATGCCCGCGCCGGCGGCCTGGCCCTGGTTCATGCCGATGTTGAACCCGTGCGCACCGGAGGCCTTGCGGAGCGCGACCATCGCGCGCTTCGTGAGGTCGGCGAGTTCGAGGGTCTCGGCGGAGTCCAGGTCCGTGTAATCGGCGACGTGCCGGTACGGCACGACCATCAGGTGGCCGCCGTTGTACGGGTAGAGGTTCAGCACGGCGTAGACGTGCTCGCCCCGGGCCACGATCAGCCCGTCCTGGTCCGACATCTCCGGAATCCCGCAGAAGGGACAGCCGTCCCCGGCCTCCGGCCCGGTCGGCTTGTTCTCCCCCTGGATGTAGGCCATCCGGTGGGGCGTCCACAGACGCTGGAACGCGTCCTGCGTGCCCACACCGATCTGCTGCTCCGGCTCAATCGTCATGGGATGCAGCATATGACCTTGGCCCCGAGCGGCGTGTCGCCGGGGCGAACACCGGTGTGCGGGACGCGATGCTGGCCCCATGAACCATGCACCCGAGACCGGTGACCAGGCCTGGGAACGCCGGACGGAGCTGCCGCTGTTCTACGCCTCCCTGCTCTTCCTCGCCGCGTACGCCGTCTCCGTACTGACCTACCGGGCCCACCCCCTGTGGCGGGACGTCGGCCTCGTCGTGGTCGCACTGACCTGGGCCTGCTTCATCGTGGACTACCTGGTCCGGCTGTACCTGAGCGGCACGGCCCCGCTGCGCTTCGTCCGCGTGCACTGGCTGGACACCCTGATCGTGATCCTGCCGCTGCTGCGGCCGCTGCGCATGGTCAAGGTCCACAACGCGATCCAGGCCCGGCAGAAGCGCCCGCGCCAGGGGCTGTACGCGCGGGTGATGTCGTACGCCGGCCTGTCGGCCGGGCTGATGGGGTTCGCGGGCGCCCTCGGCGTGTACCACTTCGAGCGCCGGGCCCCGGGGGCCACGATCCACACCTTCGGGGACGCGGTGTGGTGGGTGTGCGAGACGCTGACCACGGTGGGCTACGGGGACATGGCCCCGGTCACCCCGATGGGGCGGATCATCGCGGCGTTCCTGATGGCGGGCGGCCTGGCACTGCTGGGCGCGGTGACGGGCTCGTTCTCCTCCTGGATGCTCCACGTGTTCCGGCGGGGGGACGAGGAGGAGCCCACGGGGACCTGAGGTCCCCGGGGGCTCCGGGCCGTCATACGGCGATCACAGCCGCCACGGCAGTCACGGCCGCCGCTGCGGTCACACCTGGACGCGGCGCTCCACGACGTCCACGAGCTTCGCCAGCGCAGCGTCACGCGGGACGCCGTTCTCCTGCGAACCGTCGCGGTAGCGGAAGGAGACGGTGCCCGCGGCCATGTCCTCGTCACCGACGATGATCATGAAGGGGACCTTCAGCTTCTGCTGGTTGCGGATCTTCTTCTGCATCCGGTCGGAGGAGGCGTCCACCTCGACCCGCAGGCCCTTCTTCTTCGCCTCGGCGGCGAACTCCTGCAGGTACTCGACATGCGAGTCGCCGATCGGGATGCCGACCGCCTGGACCGGGGCGAGCCACGGCGGCATGACGCCCGCGTAGTGCTCCAGCAGGACGGCGAAGAACCGCTCGATGGAACCGAACAGCGCACGGTGGATCATGACCGGCCGCTGCTTGGTGCCGTCGGGGCCGGTGTACTCCAGGTTGAAGCGCTCCGGCAGGTTGAAGTCGAGCTGCACGGTCGACATCTGCCAGGTGCGGCCGATCGCGTCACGGCACTGGACCGAGATCTTCGGGCCGTAGAACGCGGCGCCGCCCGGGTCCGGGACCAGGGGCAGGCCCTGCTTCTCGGCCACCTTCTGGAGGGTCGCGGTGGCTTCCTCCCAGATCTCGTCCGAGCCGACGAACTTCTCCGGGTCCTTGGTCGACAGCTCCAGGTAGAAGTCGGTCAGACCGTAGTCGCGGAGCAGGTTCAGCACGAAGGTCAGGGTGCGGTCGAGCTCGTCCGCCATCTGCTCCTTGGTGCAGTAGATGTGCGCGTCGTCCTGGGTGAAACCGCGCGAGCGGGTCAGGCCGTGCACGACGCCGGACTTCTCGTACCGGTACACGGTGCCGAACTCGAAGAGGCGCAGCGGCAGTTCACGGTAGGAGCGGCCGCGCGCATCGAAGATCAGGTTGTGCATCGGGCAGTTCATGGGCTTGAGGTAGTAGTCGGTACCACCGTCGAGCTGCATGGGGGGGTACATGCCCTCCGCGTACCAGTCCAGGTGGCCGCTCTTCTCGAAGAGGGTGCCCTTGGTGGCGTGCGGGGTGTAGACGAACTCGTACCCCTCTTCCTCGTGCCGCTTGCGCGAGTAGTCCTCCATGGTGCGGCGGATGACGCCGCCGCGCGGGTGGAAGACGGCCAGGCCGGAGCCGATCTCGTCCTGTACGGAGAACAGGTCGAGCTCGGTGCCGAGCTTGCGGTGGTCGCGCTTCTCGGCCTCCACGAGGAAGTCGAGGTGGGCCTTCAGCTCCTCCTTCGACGGCCACGCGGTGCCGTAGATGCGCTGGAGCATCGGGTTCTTCTCGCTGCCGCGCCAGTAGGCGGCGGCGTTGCGCATGAGCTTGAACGCGGGGATGTTGCGGGTGGTGGGCAGGTGGGGACCGCGGCAGAGGTCCTTCCAGCACAGGTCGCCGGTCTTGGCGTCGAAGTTGTCGTAGATGGTCAGCTCGCCGCCGCCCACCTCGACGTTCGCGCCGTCGTCGGTCGAGGCCGAACCCTTGATGC
>NZ_JBHXKA010000176.1:0-13636 GCF_042722885.1 Streptomyces sp. NPDC058401 | reverse complement strand
GGTCCCCGGGCTCTGCCCGGACCCCGGTCCTCAAACGCCGGACGGGCTGAAAGCGGGGTGCCGGGCTGTGCCCGGACCCCTCCTGGGGCTCCGCCCCAGACCCCGGTCCTCAAACGCCGGACGGGCTGAAATGGCCCGGGGTCCGGACGTACCGGCGCCGAATCCAGCCCCTCCGGCGTTTGAGGAGCGGGGGTCCGGGGGCTGGCCCCCGGGGACGGTGCCGCACGCGGGATCGGGTCCGGGCGGAGCCCGGGGAACGGGGGAAGGGTGGGTAGGGGACCTTCTCCCGCAGGGCAGCCGTCAGGCAGGGGTGGTCAGCTCGGTGTGGGCTGCGGTCACTGTTTCGGGGAGGGTGGAGTGGACCGTGAGGTCCGGCCTCGAGAGGGACAGCTGCGTGACGACGTCCGCGCGCCGCGGGTAGTCGGGGTCGGCGCCGACGACGAGCCGGCGCCCCGGTGTCGCCGCGGCCGCGCCGAGTTCGTACAGGGTGATCGGCTGGACCGTGAGGGACGCATCGCACGCGGGGAACCAGAAAAGGGTGAGGTCCGCGCGCAGCAGGTGCGCGTACTCCCACGCGATCTGGACGTCCGTCTGCGAGGGGTCGGAGACGTCGAAGTCCGCCCGCCGCGGGTTGAGCACGACGAAGTCGGCCAGCTCCCGCGCGGCCTGCGGCTGCCAGGGCGGGCAGTGCGTGATGCCGCCCGCGAGGAAGACGGACGGCGGGTCCCCCGGCGCGGGGCGGTACGGCGCCGGGGCCTCGACGTACTTCACGGACCTCGGGGCCCTCGCTGCGCTCACTGCGCTCACTGCGCTCACTGCGCTCACTGCGTCTGCGCCGCCGCGGCCGCGGTCTGCGCCGCCGCCGTCTCCGCCGCCAGTTCGGCCGTGATGTCCGCCGGCCGCCGCCAGCCGCGCTCTCCGCGGGCCAGCAGCCAGGCCGTCGCCTCCTGCGGAGGCATCGCGGCGGCGACCAGCCAGCCCTGGACGGCGTCGCAGCCCAGGTCCCGGAGCCGCTCCCACGTCTCGTCGTCCTCGACGCCCTCCGCGACGACCAGCAGGCCCAGGGAGTGTGCGAGGTCCACCGTGCAGCGGACGATCTCCGCGTCCTGGGCGTCCACCGCGAGCCGGGCCACGAAGGACCGGTCGATCTTCAGTTCGCTGACGGGGAGCCGTCGCAGGTGGACGAGGGAGGAGTAGCCCGTGCCGAAGTCGTCGAGGGACATCTTCACGCCGTGGCCGGTCAGTCCGGCCATCGTGTCGGCGGCCCGCTGCGGGTCCTCCAGCAGGACGTGTTCCGTTATTTCCAGCTGGAGCCCGCTCGCGGGGACCCCGTGCCGGGCGAGGCGTGCGGCCACGGCGCCGGCGAAGCCGGGGGTGTGGACGTCGCGCGGTGACACGTTGACGGCGACCGGGACCTTGAGGCCCTGGGCCCGCCACCGGGCGACCTGCGCGAGCGCGGTCTCCAGTACGTACTCCGTCAGGTGGGGCATCAGCCCGGAGGTCTCCGCGATCGCAATGAACTCGTCCGGGGGGACCCGCCCGCGCTCCGGGTGCACCCAGCGCACCAGGGCTTCCAGCCCGGCCACCTTGCCGTCGAAGCAGACCTTCGGCTGGTAGTGCAGTTCCACATCGCCCGCGTCCAGCGCCCGGCGCAGGTCGCCCAGCAGGCCGAGCCGGTCGGGGGTGTTGCTGTCGCGCTTGGACTCGTAGACCTCGACGCCGGTGCGGTCCCGCTTCGCCTGGTACATGGCGACGTCGGCGCGGCGCAGCAGTCCCTCCGCGTCCAGGGCGTGGTCGGGGAAGACGGCGAGGCCGGCGCTGGCCTCCAGGACCAGGGTGAGTCCGTCCAGGTCGAGGGGGGAGCTGAGTTCGGCGACCAGGTTGCGGGCGACGCGCTGGGCGCTGGTGGTGGAGTCGGTGAGGGGGAGGAGTACGGCGAACTCGTCGCCGCCGAGGCGGGCCGCCTCGGCGTTCGGGGGCAGGGCCTGGCGCAGCCGGTCCGCTATCTGCAGGAGCAGCCGGTCCCCGGCGAGGTGGCCGAGGGTGTCGTTGACGGCGCGGAAGCGGTCCAGGTCGATCAGTACCAGGGCTGCGCGGGAGCCCGAGCGTTCGGCCTGGTCGAGTGCGCTCCAGGCGCGCTCCAGCAGCCACTGCCGGTTGGGCAGCCCGGTGAGCGGGTCCCGCAGCTGCTCCTCGGCGCGGGCCCGGGCGATCCACAGGGTGGAGTCCAGGGCGATGAGCGGTACGGCGAACAGCGGCAGCAGCACCGGCTGCGATTCGGCGACCACGCAGATCAGCGGGGCGATGCCGAGGAGGGCGACGGCGACCAGTGCCTGGCGCAGCAGCGCGGTCCGGGCGACCGTGGGCAGTCCGCCGCCGGTCGGGGCGAGGGCGAGCCACAGCAGGATGCGGGTGACGAGCAGGTAGGCGAGGGCGACGAGGATGATTTCGGGGACCGCGTCGAGCCCCCAGCCGGTGGGCCGCCAGGGGTGTTCGACGGAGGGGGCCTCCCCGAAGGCGGTGAGGACGAGGGCTCCCGCGCCGATGCCGAGGATGTCGGTGGCTCCGTGCAGCAGGCCTTGGCGCCAGCGGTGCCTGCGGGCGGCGCCGACGAGGGTGACCACGGCGAGGGAGACGAGGCCGGCGGGGACCCATCCGTAGAGGATGAGGACGCCGAGGGTGAGGGCCGCGCCGGATCCGGTGCCGCCCCACCAGCGGTCGCGGCCGAGGGCGACGAGGTGGCCGACGATGATGCCGGTGAGCAGGGCGAGCGCCCAGCCGACCGGGCCGCCGGGGAACAGGGCGTGACGGCTGGTCAGTGCGGTGATGACGCCGACGCCGAGCACGACGGCGGCGAGACCCACGATGACGAAGGGCAGCGCGGCGCCGCGGCCCGTCCGGCCCGCGCCCACTGCGGTGTCGAGCGGTCGCGATCGCGGTGCCCTGGGCCCCAGGACACCGAGCCGGCCCGTCCGCAGGGACGGGAACTCCCCGCCGAAATCTGGTGACGGGTCGGCGCTTTCGGTGGGTTTCATGCCCGTCCCTCTCACAGCCGGCGATGCCGATGCCACGCGATGGCCCCGATGTCATGCCATCACGGCTGGAAGCGCGTCAAGCAGCCGTGCACGACAGGCGCACCCCTCAACAGTAGGACGCGGGAGGCGCCCAGGGGCAGCGGTCGGCGGCGGTTGCCCGAATACGACCCAGCCATCCTCATCAGTACGGTATCCGCCGAACGGGTGAGTTTGGACCAGGACTACCCGGCCGCCCGTCTGATGATCCGACAGTCCGGGGGCCCGCCACCAGCCTTGTACCGGCCTCGCATGGGCCGGGTACCGGCCGTGCGGCGGCGGGTGTCACCGCCGGCCGCGCCCGGCGCGCGCCCGCTCGTACGGCCGCACGCCACGCATCCGTTCGCCTTCGCTACTCCGCTTCGGCGTTGCCGTCCACCGGGAGGGCGGCCTCGCGCGCCGCGTCGGGGCCCTCTTCGAGCAGGACGGCGAAGCCGGCGTCGTCGAGGATGGAGAGCTTCAACTGCACTGCCTTGTCGTACTTCGAGCCGGGGTTGTCGCCGACCACGACGAAGGAGGTCTTCTTCGAGACGGATCCGGTCACCTTGGCGCCGCGGCTCTGCAGGGCCTCCTTGGCGCCGTCCCGCGTGTGGCTCTGCAAAGTCCCGGTGACGACGACGGTCAGCCCCTCCAGCGGTCGCGGCCCCTCGTCCTCGCCGGAGCCCTCCTCCTCCATCCGGACCCCGGCGGCCCGCCACTTGCGCAGGATCTCCTCGTGCCAGGGCTCGGCGAACCATTCCTGGAGGGAGGCGGCGATGATGGCGCCTACGCCCTCGGCCGCGGTCAGTTCCTCCACGGTGGCGCTGCGGATGGCGTCGATCGAGCGGAACTGGCGGGCGAGGGCCTCCGCCGCGACCGGGCCGACGTGACGGATCGACAGGCCGTTGATGATGCGGGCGAGGGGGCGGTCCTTGGCCGCGGCGATGTTCTCCAGCATCGACAGGGCGTTCTTCTTCGGCTCGCCCTTCTGGTTGGCGAAGACCGTGACGATCTTCTCCTCGCCCGTCTTCGGGTCCCGCTTGGGCAGCCCGCTGTCCGGGTCGAGGACGTAGGCCTTGATCGGGAGCAGTTGCTCGATGGTCAGGTCGAAGAGGTCGCCCTCGTCTAGGAGCGGCGGGACGGCGGGCTCCAGCGGGCCGGTCAGCGCCGCCGCCGCGACCATGCCGAAGTTCTCGATGTCCAGGCTCTGGCGTCCGGCCAGGTAGAAGACCCGCTCGCGCAACTGGGCCGGGCAGGACTGCGCGTTGGGGCACCGGACGTCGATGTCCCCCTCCTTCATGGGCCGCAGCTCCGTACCGCACGCGGGGCACTCGGCGGGCATGACGAACTCCCGCTCGCTGCCGTCCCGCAGGTCGACCACCGGTCCGAGGATCTCGGGGATGACGTCGCCGGCCTTGCGCAGGACGACGGTGTCCCCGATGAGCACGCCCTTGGCCTTGACGACCTCCTGGTTGTGCAGGGTCGCGAACTCGACCTCGGAGCCCGCCACCGTCACCGGCTCCACCTGGGCGTACGGGGTCACGCGCCCGGTGCGGCCCACGCCGACCTTGATGTCGATCAGCTTGGAGTTGACCTCCTCGGGGGCGTACTTCCAGGCGATGGCCCAGCGCGGGGCGCGCGCGGTGGAGCCGAGCCGGCCCTGGAGGGCGATCTCGTCGAGCTTGACGACGACTCCGTCGATCTCGTGCTCCACCGAGTGGCGGTTCTCGCCGAAGTACGCGATGAACTCCCGGACCTCGGCGAGCGTGGAGACCACCTTGTTGTGCTGGGCGGTGGGCAGACCCCAGGCGTGCAGCAGCTCGTAGGCCTGGGACTGGTTCTCGATCTCGAAGCCCTCGCGGGCGCCGATGCCGTGCACGACCATGTGCAGCGGGCGGCTGGCGGTGACCTTGGGGTCCTTCTGGCGCAGCGAACCGGCCGCCGCGTTGCGCGGGTTGGCGAAGGGCTTGCCCTCGGCCTCGACGAGGCGGGCGTTGAGCTCCTCGAACTTCTCCATCGGGAAGTAGACCTCGCCGCGGATCTCGACCAGGGCGGGGATCCGGTCGCCCTTCAGCCGGTCGGGGATGTCGGCGATGGTGCGGACGTTGGGCGTGATGTCCTCGCCCGTGCGGCCGTCGCCGCGGGTGGCGGCGCGGGTCAGGCGGCCGTTCTCGTAGGTGAGGTTGACGGCGAGGCCGTCCACCTTGAGCTCGCACAGGTAGTGGTAGTCGGAGGTGTTGGCGTCCCGGGCCACGCGCTCGGCCCAGGCCGCCAGTTCCTCGTCGTCGAAGGCGTTGTCGAGGGAGAGCATGCGCTCGCGGTGCTCCACGGAGGCGAAGTCCGTCGCGTACGCCCCGGCCACCTTCTGGGTGGGCGAATCGGGCGTGCGCAGCTCCGGGTACTGCTCCTCCAGTGCTTCCAGCGAGCGCAGCAGCTGGTCGAACTCGGCGTCGCTGACGACCGGCTGGTCGTTCACGTAGTACCGGAAGCGGTGCTCCTCGACCTGCTCGGCGATCAGCGCGTGCTGCTCGCGCAGTTCCGCCGGTACGGCCGATTCGCTGCCCTGCTTCTGTTCGGCTGCCATGCCGTGTCCTCCCGTGACCCGTCTCGATCCATCACTCAGGGTTGTCGGCGAGCGACCTCGCCGCCCTGACGCAGTACGCCTGAACCGCCCGTGCGTAGGCGGGCGAAGCGCCCGCCAGACCGCACGAGGGGGTGACCACCACGGACTCCGCCAGAGTCCCCGGGGTCAGCCCCAGCCTGCGCCAGAGCTTCCTGACACCCATGACGCTACCGCCCGGGTCCGACAACGGGCCGTCGGTCCCGGGCACCACTCCGGCGAAGAGTTTCGTACCGGCTTCGACGGCTTCCCCGATGGCGTCATCCTCGCGCTCGGTGAGCAAGGAGAAATCGAACGACACGCCCGAGACCCCGGCGCGTCGCAGCAGTGCGAAGGGCACCTCGGGGGCGCAGGAGTGGACGATGACCTCCCCGTCGTGGACGGCGAACAGCTCGCGCAGGGTTCCCTCGACGACCTGCCGGTCGACGGCGCGGTAGGTGCGGTAGCCACTGGCGGAGCGCACCCGGCCGAGCAGGACGGCGGTGAGCGAGGGCTCGTCGTACTGGAGGACGATCTCGGCGCCGGGGATCCGCTTGCGTACGTCGGCCAGGTGCTCGCGGACGCCTTCCGCGAGGGACCCGGCCAGGTCCCGGCAGGCGCCCGGGTCCTGGAGGACGGCCTCGCCGCCGTGCAGTTCCAGGGCGGAGGCAAGGGTCCACGGGCCGACGGCCTGCACCTTGAGCCGGCCCTGGTAGCCCTGGGTGAACTCCTCCAGGGCGTCCAGGTCCTCGCCGAGCCAGGAGCGGGCGCGCTTGCTGTCGCGGCCGGGGCGGTCGCTGATCCGCCAGCCGCTGGGCTCGACGTGCGCGTACATGTCCACGAGCAGCCCGAGGGACCGGCCGATCATGTCCGCGCCGGGGCCGCGGGCGGGCAGCTCGGCGAGGTACGGGAACTCCTCGAAGGAGCCGGTGACGGTCTTGGCGGCCTCGCGGGCGTCGCCGCCGGGGAACGAGCCGACTCCGGTGGCTCCCCCGGTGCGGCTCGCGCTCATCGGCCGGGCCTGACGGTGAGGTCGCTGACCACGGCGTCGCGGGGCAGGTCGACGGCCATCACGATGGTGGTCGCGACGGACTCCGCGTCGATCCAGTCGGCGGCGTCGTAGGACTCGCCCTCCTGGGAGCGGACCTTCATCTGCATGGGGGTGGCGGTGCGGCCGGGGTAGACGGAGGTGACGCGGATGCCGTTCTCCTTCTCCTCCGCCCGGAGCGAATCGGCCAGGGCCTTGAGCCCGTGCTTGGAGGCGGCGTACGCGCTCCACTCGGCGTGGGCGGCGAGGCCGGCGCCGGAGTTCACGAAGACGATGGTGGCGTGGGAGGCGCGCAGGGTGGGCAGCAGGAGCCGGGTGACCTCGGCGGGGGCGATGAGGTTGACGTTGAGCTGCTGGTGCCAGGTCTTGGGGCGCAGCTCGCCCACGGGGCCGAGGTCCACGATGCCGGCGATGTGCAGGAGCGAGTCGATGCGCTCCGGGACGGCCTGCTTGGAGAAGGCCCACGACAGCCGGTCGGGGTCGGCGAGGTCCCCGACGAGCGCGCTCGATCCGGGGTACCGGTCGGTGAGCTGCCGGGCGCGGGCGGCGTCGCGGGCGAGGAGGACGAGGTCGTCGCCGCGGGCGTGCAGCCGGGCCGCGACGGCGGCACCGATGCCGGATCCGGCGCCGGTGATGAGGTGAGTAGCCATGCCGCCATGCTCGCACCCCGGTCCGGCCCTCCACTCCCACCGGTCCCGAACGGTGGCGGGCCCTCGTCCACCGGGTGGTCCCCGATCATCGCCGGCACGTGGCAGCGCCCGCCCACCGTGACGACCAGCACCGACGGATCGGCCTCGGCGAACTCCGGATCACCCGGCTCCGGCAGCGGCCCGGCGCTCACCGCACCCCGGTGCGCACAGGGCTCCGCGCCGCCGGGTGGCGCGCTCGGCCATCGTCAGAGGCCCGCGGTCTCGCGGAGGGTGGCGGCGGTCTTCGAGGCGTCGTAGTCCGCGGGGACACCGTCGACGAGGATGATGTCGCCCGCGATGTGGTGGGCGCGCAGCGGGATCAGGGCCTGGTAGGCGGGTGAGGTGTACCAGGCGCGGGCCCCTTCCAGGTCCGGGAAGGCGATCAGGACGACCGTGCCGGGCCAGGCGCCCTCCATGACCTCCACCTCCCGGCCGTGCACGAGGAAGCGGCCCTCGAAGGGGTCCATGGTGGCCTGGATCTCCTCGATGTAGCGGAGGATGTCCTCGTTCAGGGTCTCGGGGCGTATGTGGGCGATGGCGTAGGCGGTCATGTCGGGCCTCTTCTTCCGTGCGGGATCGGCTTGTTGATCCGATCTTGCCCGCCTGCGGCTCCGGAAGCGATTACCCCGGGGGTAACGGGCGCGTCCCGGCGCCGCCCCCTGATGTGGCATCAATGATGCGCGAGGGCCGGGGTGTTGGGCTGGAAGGTGCGCCGGTAGGCGATCGGGGAGATGCCGAGGGCGGAACGCATGTGCTGGCGCAGGGAGTTGGCGGAGCCGAAGCCGGATCGGTGGGCGACCAGGTCGACGGGGAGATCGCTGGACTCCAGCAACTGTCGGGCCATTTCGAGGCGTTGCCCGGTGAGCCACTGCACCGGGGTCATGCCGACCTCGTCGCGGAAGCGGCGGGTGAAGGTGCGCAGGCTCATCCGGGCGTGGGAGGCCAGCTCCGCGAGGGTGATCGGCTCGGTGAGGCGCTCCAGGGCCCAGGCCCGGGTGGCGGTGGTGGTGGCGACGGTGGGCTCGGGGACGGGCCGCACGATGTACTGGGCCTGCCCGCCGTCCCGCCACGGCGGGACCACGCACAGCCGCGCGGTGAGGTTGGCGACGGCGCTGCCGTGGTCGGCGCGGACCAGGTAGAGCAGGAGGTCGATGCCGGCGGCCACCCCGGCCGAGGTGAGGATGTCGCCGTCGTCGACGAAGAGGACGTCCTCGTCGAGCTCGACCCGCGGAAAGGCGCGCCGGAACGCGGGCGCGTGGACCCAGTGGGTGGTGGCGGGCCGCCCGTCGAGCATCCCCGCGGCGGCGAGCACCTCGGAGCCGGTGCAGATCGACACGATGCGCGTGCCCGGCCGGATGTGGGCGAGGGCGTCGGCGAGGGCCTGCGGCAGCGGCTCCCCACGCAGGAGTCCGGGCAGCGAGTGGGTGGGCGGGACGATCACGGTGTCGGCCGCCGCGAGGGCCTCGGGGCCGGCGCCGACGTCGATGCTGAATCCCGCGTCGGTCGCCACGGGCCGGCCGTCCGGGGTGCAGACGGTGACCTCGTACAGGAAGCTGCCGCCCGGGCCGCGGGCGTTCCCGAAGACCCGTGAGGGCATGCCGAGCTCGAACGGGGCGACGCCCTCCAGGGCGAGTACGGCTACACGGTGCATGGCCGAATTCTGTCACATGGTGGCCATCCGGCCACCACCATGCGGGTCCGCACCAGGCCAAGCTGGTGCCATCGGCCGGGGAAACCGGCAGGTGACAGCAGACCGAGTACTGCCAGAACGACCAGAACGACCAGACCGATCAGGGAGACATTCATGCGCGCCATCGTCGTCAGCCAGTGGGGCGGACCCGAGGTACTGACCGAGACCGAGCAGGACCGCCCGGAGCCGGCCGTCGGGGAGGTTCTGGTGCGCGTCCACGCGGCCGGGGTGAACCCCGTCGACTGGAAGACCCGCGCCACCGGCGGCCTGATCTCCTGGGGGCCGGTACCGGCCGTCGGCTGGGACGTCTCCGGCACGGTCGAGGCGGTCGGCCCCGGGG
The DNA here is from genome assembly GCF_042722885.1 of Streptomyces sp. NPDC058401. Classification (NCBI taxonomy): domain Bacteria; kingdom Bacillati; phylum Actinomycetota; class Actinomycetes; order Kitasatosporales; family Streptomycetaceae; genus Streptomyces; species Streptomyces sp. NPDC058401. The sequence goes on along the minus strand of NZ_JBHXKA010000176.1, from coordinate 4,220 downwards.
TGACCGTGTTCCAGCCGGGCGACGAGGTCTTCGGCATGCCGCGCTTCCCGCACCAGGCCGGCGCCTACGCCGAGTACGTGACGGCCCCGGCCCGGCACTTCGCCCGCAAGCCCGCGTCGATCGACCACGTCCGGGCGGCCGCGCTTCCGCTGGCCTCGCTCACCGCCTGGCAGGCGCTGACCGACACCGCGGACCTGCGGGCCGGGCAGCGGGTACTGGTCCACGCGGCGGCGGGCGGGGTCGGGCACTTCGCCGTCCAGATCGCCAAGGCGCTCGGCGCCTACGTGATCGGCACCGCGAGCGCCCCCAAGCACGAGTTCGTGCGTTCCCTCGGGGCCGACGAGGTGATCGACTACCGGACCACCGCCTTCGAGGACGCGGTCGCGGACGTCGACGTGGTGATCGACGCCATCGGCGGCGACTACGGCCCGCGCTCCCTGAAGGTGCTGCGCCCCGGCGGGCACCTGATCACCCTGACCAGCCCCGACCAGGTACCGGCGGACGCGGAGGGCTTCCGCACCGGCTGGACCCTGGTCGAGCCGGACTACGCGGGGCTCAGGGCCGTCGCGGCCCTGGTGGAGGAGGGGAAGCTGCGGCCGGCCGTCGACACGGTGCTCCCGCTGGCCGAGGCCGCGAAGGCCCACGAGATCGGCGAGCAGGGCCGGACCACCGGCAAGATCGTCCTGACGGTGGTCTGACCCGCCGGGCGGCCCCGGCTAGACGGACGCGGGCGCCGTGGCCCGCGTGGTGGTGGCGATCGTGGCGGAGCCGACCACGCGGGTGCCGTCGTAGAGGACGATCGCCTGGCCGGGGGCCACACCGCGGACCGGCTCGGTGAAGCGGACGCGCAGTTCGCCCTCCACCAGCTCGGCGAAGACCTCGGTCTCCCCGCCGTGGGCGCGCAGCTGCGCGGTGTACGTGCCCGGGGCGGCGGCCGTGGAGCCGCACCAGCGCGGGCGGATCGCGGTGAGGGCGGTGACGTCGAGCGCCTCCACCGGTCCCACCGTGACGGTGTTGTTCACCGGGGAGATGTCGAGGACGTAGCGCGGCTTGCCGTCGGGGGCCGGGTGGCCGATCCGCAGGCCCTTGCGCTGGCCGATGGTGAAACCGAAGGCGCCCTCGTGGGTGCCGACCTTCTCGCCGGTGGCCTCGTCGACGATGTCGCCCTCGGCCTTGCCGAGGCGGTTGGCCAGGAAGCCCTGGGTGTCGCCGTCGGCGATGAAGCAGATGTCGTGGCTGTCGGGCTTCTTCGCGACGGCCAGGCCCCGCTCCTCGGCCTCGGCGCGGATCTCTTCCTTGGTGGTGAGGGTGTCGCCGAGCGGGAACAGCGCGTGGGCGAGCTGCTTCTCGTCGAGCACGCCGAGGACGTACGACTGGTCCTTGGCCATGTCGGAGGCGCGGTGCAGCTCGCGCGTGCCGTCCTCGTTCAGGACGACGGTGGCGTAGTGGCCGGTGCAGACGGCGTCGAAGCCGAGGGCGAGGGCCTTGTCGAGCAGCGCCGCGAACTTGATCTTCTCGTTGCAGCGCAGGCAGGGGTTCGGGGTGCGCCCGGCCTCGTACTCGGCGATGAAGTCCTCGACCACGTCCTCGCGGAAGCGTTCGGCGAGGTCCCACACGTAGAACGGGATGCCGATGACATCGGCGGCGCGGCGGGCGTCGCGGGAGTCCTCGATCGTGCAGCAGCCGCGGGCTCCGGTCCGGAAGGACTGCGGGTTCGCGGAGAGGGCGAGGTGGACGCCGGTCACGTCGTGCCCGGCTTCGACCGCGCGGGCGGCGGCGACGGCGGAGTCCACACCGCCGGACATGGCGGCCAGGATGCGGAGGGGGCGGGGGCTGCTCGGCAGGTTCTCAGTCATAGCACCGTCCAGGGTACGGGGGAACCGCGCGGGCTCACAGCGCGTTCTCGGTGGCAGGGGGTGGATCACCAATGGGGACCATGAGCGGCAAGGGCGGTACGGGGGCCAAGGCGGGCACGGGAGCCAAGGCCGGCACGGGCGGCAAGCGGCCCGGGCGGACCCGCAGGGCGGTGCTGTTCGGCGGGCTCGGGGTGGTGGCGGCCGCGGCGGTCGCCGGGCGCGATGAGCTGGGGCGGGCCTGGTGGCTGGTGCCGGGGGTGTCCAAGCCGCGGAAGGAAGGCGAGCTGGACCACGCGGGGGCCTCCTGGACGGCGGCCTCCCCGGCGAACTGGCGGCTGGCGGACCGGCCCGCCGACTACCGGGTCGACCGGATCGTGGTCCATGTCACGCAGGGCGGCTTCAAGTCCTCGGTGGACGCCTTCAAGAATCCGTTCCACCGGGCTTCGGCGCACTACATAGTCGGGCAGGACGGCCACATCGAGCAGATGGTGCGCGAGCTCGACGTCGCCTTCCACTCGGGCAACCGCTCCATGAACGAGCGCAGCATCGGCATCGAGCACGTCGGGTTCGTGGACCGGCCGCAGGACTTCACGGACGCGATGTACGGGGCTTCGGCCCGGCTCGCCGCCGACGTCTGCAAGCGGTACGGGATCCCCGCCGACCGCAAGCACTTCCTCGGCCACTCGGAGGTGCCCGGAGCCGACCACACGGACCCGGGCCGCCACTGGGACTGGGACCGCTACCTCCGCATGGTCAACGAGGCCGGCGCGGCCAAGCCCTAGTCTCGGCCCTAGCTCAGCCCCGCCGTGCGCGCGCGGGCCACGGCCGGGCCGATGGCGGCGGCGACCGCGTCCACGTCGGCCTGCGTGGAGGTGTGGCCGAGGGAGAAGCGCAGCGTCCCGCGGGCCAGCCGCGGGTCGGTGCCGGTGGCGAGCAGCACGTGGCTGGGCTGCGCCACACCGGCCGTGCAGGCGGAGCCGGTGGAGCACTCGATGCCCTGCGCGTCGAGCAGGAGCAGCAGGGAGTCCCCCTCGCAGCCGGGGAAGCTGAAGTGGGCGTTGGCGGGGAGCCGGCCGTCCGGGTCGCCGCCCAGGACCGCGTCGGGCACCTCGTGGAGCACGGCGGCGACGAGCCGGTCGCGCAGGGCGCCGATCTCGGTGGCGAACCGTTCGCGCCGCTCGGCGGCGAGGACCGCGGCCACGGAGAAGGCGGCGATGGCCGGGACGTCGAGGGTGCCGGAGCGGACGTGCCGCTCCTGGCCACCGCCGTGCAGGACGGGTACGGGGCTCTGGTCGCGGCCGAGCAGCAGCGCGCCGATCCCGTACGGTCCGCCGACCTTGTGGCCGCTCACGGTCATGGCGGCGAGGCCGCTGTCACCGAAGCGGACGTCGAGCTGACCGAAGGCCTGGACGGCGTCGGAGTGCAGCGGGATGCCGGACTCGCGGGCGGCGGCGGCCAGTTCGGCGATCGGCATGACGGTGCCGATCTCGTTGTTGGCCCACATGACGGTGGCGAGGGCGACATCGTCCGGGTTCCGCTCGATGGCCTCGCGGAAGGCCTCCGGGTGCACGCGCCCGTAGCGGTCGACCGGCAGGTACTCGACCTGCGCGCCCTCGTGCTCGGCGAGCCAGTGCACGGCGTCGAGGACGGCGTGGTGCTCCACGGGGCTGGCGAGGACACGGGTCCGGGCGGGATCGGCGTCGCGGCGGGCCCAGTAGAGGCCCTTGACGGCGAGGTTGTCGGCCTCCGTGCCGCCGGCGGTGAAGACCACCTCGCTCGGACGGGCCCCGAGCGCGTCGGCGAGGGCCTCGCGGGCCTCTTCGACGGTGCGGCGGGCTCGGCGGCCGGCGGCGTGCAGGGAGGACGCGTTGCCCGTGACGCCGAACTGCGCGGTCATCGCCGCAGCGGCCTCCGGCAGCATCGGGGTGGTGGCGGCGTGGTCGAGGTAGGCCATGATCCCCCGATTCTACGAGTCCCCCGCACTCCCGATCCCCGCGGTGCCCTCCAGTCCCCTGACGCAGCCCCCGCCCTCGCGCCGCCCGCGCGCGGAACCGGACCGGCCGGCCCGCCCGACACCGGGCACCATGCGCGGCCACCCGCCCTTAACCGGACACCCTGCGCGGGTCCCGCCCGTGCCGGCACCCTGGGCGGGGTCCCGCCCGCTGATGCGCCGCTGCGCGGGGCCGTCCCCTACCCGCCCTTCCACCGTTCCCCGGGCCGGCCCGGACCCGGTCCTCAAACGCCGGACGGGCTGAAGCGGGGCACCGGGCTGCGCCCGGACCCCCTGGGGCTCCGCCCCAGACCCCACGCCTCAAACGCCGGCGAGGCTGGATTTCCCAGACCGCCGGCGGTCATGTGCCGAAT